>NZ_JBEOPQ010000011.1:0-98124 GCF_040310285.1 Pseudomonas sp. HY2-MNA-CIBAN-0224
TTAAGCTAATGCGCGGGCTGAAAATTAACCAGATGTTTTTGCGGATATTACGTGTAGGAGCGAGCTTGCCTCGCGATCTTCTTTAAGATCAAAAGATCGCGAGGCAAGCTCGCTCCTACGCGGTTTAGCCGAAGAACCAGTAGCACACCGCAATCGCCGCCACCACGCCTGAGAACTCTGCCAGCAAGGCGCAGCTCACGGCGTGGCGGGCGCGCTGGATGCCGACCGCACCGAAGTACACCGCCAGCACATAGAAGGTGGTTTCCGTGCTGCCCTGCACGGTTGCGGCCACCAGGGCGGGGAAGCTGTCGACGCCTTTGGTCTGCATGGTTTCAATCAGCAACGCCCGCGCCGCGCTGCCTGAAAACGGTTTGACCATCGCCGTGGGCAGCGCATCGACAAAGCGCGTGTCCCAGCCCAGCCATTCGACCAGATGGCGAATGCCGTCCAGGCCAAAGTCCAGTGCGCCCGAGGCCCGCAATACGCCCACTGCGCAGAGCATCGCCACCAGGTACGGCAGCAGGTTCTTGGCCACGTCGAAGCCTTCTTTGGCGCCTTCGACAAACGCCTCGTAAACCTTGACCTTGCGCAGCGCGCCGATCACCAGAAACAGCATGATCAGCCCGAATAGCGTCAAGTTGCCAAGGATCGAGGACAAGCTCGCCAGCGCCGCCGCTGACAGGCTCGCCAGCAGCGCCATAAAGCCCGCCAGAATCAGTGCGCCGGGTATCAGGTACGCCAGCACCACCGGGTCCCACAGGCGCAGGCGCTGCACGATGGCCACCGAGAAGAGGCCCACCAGGGTCGAGGCGCTGGTGGCCAGCAGGATCGGCAGGAACACCAGCGTGGGGTCTGGCGCGCCTTGCTGGGCACGGTACATAAAGATCGTGACGGGCAGCAGGGTCAGCGACGAGGCGTTGAGCACCAAGAAGAGGATTTGCGCATTACTGGCGCTGGTCGGGCTGGGGTTCAGCTCTTGCAGCGCGCGCATGGCCTTGAGGCCGATCGGCGTGGCGGCATTGTCCAGGCCCAGGCCGTTGGCTGCGAAGTTCAGGGTGATAAAGCCCAGGGCCGGATGGCCGGGCGGCACTTCCGGCATCAGGCGCTTGAACAGCGGCCCCAGCGCCCTGCCCAGCCAGTCGACGATGCCGGCCTTTTCGGCAATCCGCAGAAACCCCAGCCACAGCGTCAGCGTGCCAAACAGCAGCACCATCACCTCAACCGACAGCTTGGCCATGGCAAAGATGCTTTCAACGATGGCCGCGAAGATCCCGGCATTTCCCCCGACCAGCCATTGGGCAAACGCCGACACCGTGGCGACAAGGAAAAAGCTGAGCCATAGGCCGTTAAGCATCGGGAAACTCCTAATAAGTGCGGCAGATGATACCGGCCAGACCTCAGAAACGACAAACGCCGGGAGGTTGGCAAAATGGCGTTCAACGCAGAACTCGCAAAACCTGTAGTCGCTGACAAGGAACGAAGGCTGCGATGCGGGCCGCAGGACCGCCGTTTGGGGTCACTGCGCAACCCATCGCAGCCTTCGTTCCTCGGCAGCGGCTACAGGAGAGGAAAAGTCGTGACGCCTAAAACAACAAACCCCGGACAAGTCCGGGGTTTGGGGAGTGAAGCGCCAGGCGAAGGTGATTAACCTTTGGCGGCTTCCTTGCTGCGCCAGTGCGGCAGCGAGTTCCAGTAACGCTCGCCTTTGGCGGCGTCGTACATGCCTTCCCAGCGCGAGATGACCAGTACGGCCAAGGCGTTACCGATGACGTTGAGGGCGGTACGCGCCATGTCCATCACACGGTCTACACCGGCGATGAAGGCCAGGCCTTCCAGCGGGATGCCCACGCTGCCCAAGGTGGCCAGCAGTACCACGAAGGACACGCCCGGTACGCCGGCGATGCCTTTGGAGGTGACCATCAGGGTCAGCACCAGCAGCAGTTGCTGGCTGATCGACAGGTCGATGCCGTACAGCTGGGCAATAAAGATGGCCGCAATGCTTTGGTACAGGGTCGAACCGTCAAGGTTGAACGAGTAGCCGGTCGGTACCACGAAGCTGCAAATCGCTTTCGGGCAACCGTAGGCTTCCATCTTCTCGATCACGCGTGGCAATACGGTTTCGGAGCTGGCGGTGGAGTAAGCCAGGACCAGCTCATCCTTGAAGATGCGCATCAGCTTGATCACCGAGAAGCCGAACAGCTTGGCGATCAGGCCCAGTACCGCGAAGGCGAAGAAGAGGATGGCCGCGTACACCAGCACCACCAGCTTGGCCAATGGCACCAGCGAGGCGAAGCCGAAGTTGGCGACGGTCACGGCGATCAGCGCAAACACACCGATTGGCGCGTAGTTCATGATCATGTGAGTGACTTTGAACATCGACTCGGACACGCCCTGGAAGGTTTTCACCAGCGGGTCGCGCAGCTCGGCGTTCAGGCTCGACAAGCCCAGACCGAACAGTACCGAGAAGAAGATGATCGGCAGCATCTCACCGCGAGCCATGGCTGCGAAAATGTTGGACGGGATCAGGTTGAGGATGGTCTCGATGAACGCGTGTTCATGCTGCACCTCAGCGGCAGTGGCCTGATATTTGGAAATATCCACCGTGCCCAGCGTGCTCATGTCGATCCCGGCGCCCGGGTGGAACACGTTGGCCAGCACCAGGCCGACCAGGATCGCGATGGTGGTGACCACTTCGAAGTAAATAATTGTTTTTAGACCGATGCGACCGAGTTTCTTCGCATCCCCCACGCCTGCAATCCCGACAACCAGTGAAGAAATCACGATTGGGATTACGATCATCTTGATCAGACGGATAAAGATATCGCCTGCAGGTTGCAGGACGTTACTGATCCACCAGGCCTTTTCAGCACTGAAATGGTTGAGCAGTGCGCCGATTGCAATCCCGAGGACCAGACCGATTAGGATCTGCCAGGCGAGGCTAAGTTTTGCCTTCTTCATGTCATTACCCTTACTTCAAGTGGACTCGGGTACAGGCTCGGACTAGAGCGCTCAAGAGCGCAGAAAAGTCCAACCTGTACCCCCGTAGAAGGTCGCCCAAATCGAGCCGGACTGGCTCTTTGGCAGGCGAAAAAAGGCGCAACTATTCCCATGCACGGCGTTACCGTCTAATGCCGTAAACGCCTACCCTATGCCGAATCGGCATGGGTTTTGTCCGACAAGACCTCAAAAATCAGGAGGGTTGCACTGACAGAATAGATGACATAACCGCCGTAAACCGGCTGTTTCAAGGCCTTTTTGGCATTAAAGAAGGCTCGCAGACAGCGCTAACATTTCGGAAATATCCCACAACACAAATCGAAAAATGAGAAGCCATCAATTTGCCAATAGTCGATATACGGTCGACGTTTCAAAGGGTAGTTCAAGCCACATCTTTTTCAGAAAAAATGAACTGGGATAAGCAATTACCGACGAAAGGCAGTGTCCGGCAGACGCAAAAAAACCAAGGCAAAACCTTGGCTTTTGGCACTCGAAAACAGCGTTGTCGCCCTGCCCGGCATTCAATACCAGTTAGGGTCTTTCTTTAATTGCTCTTTGAGCAGCGCCTGGATCTCAGGGTCAGGCTTGCCCAAGTATCGGAAATCGGCATGACGTGCAGGCGATTTGTCCGTTGGCAGCCCCGCAGGCACTTCAACCAGCAACGCGTAGGCATGCTTTTTGTCAAAGCTCACCGCCACTATCAGCCGTTGGGTGGAACACGATTGCTCGTTTTCGCACAAAGGGCCGACTAAATACGGGGCACCGTCTTGCGTCACCGCATTCATTTGCTCGGCACTGCCAGAGAGGTTCATGACCCACTCAGGCAAGCGCTCCTTTTTTTTAACCACTTTTTGCCACGCCTGACGGTAGTCCGGGTCGCTCAACAGTTGGTTGGCGCGGGACTGACCGTCATTGGCGGCAAGGGTCATGGCACTGCTGCCCATCAACAGGGCAGCCGCCATTGCCTTAAGGGATCGACCGTACATCGTCAGCCTCGACCACGACGACCAAAGATGAAGGACACAACGAACATCACCAGGAATACGACAAAGAGGATCTTGGCGATACCGGTAGCCGTGCCCGCGATGCCACCGAAGCCCAATACTGCTGCGATGATGGCGATGATCAGGAAGGTAATTGCCCAGCTCAACATGGTGAATCTCCTTATTTCTGTGCGAAAGGGTGATGCCGTTTTGCAACTCAAGGCCCGGTCAGGGTCTTAAGCGTGTGAACACTTAAAACACCCAACGTTCCGGAACGGATTGAGTGTTGGCGGTTTGCGTGTCTTCAGAAGCTGCCAGGTCATAGCGGCCCATCGGGGTGCTAGAACCCAGCGCCGTGGAGCGAATGGCGCTGAAGTGAGTCTGTTGAGCAGCGATGGCGTGGGCTGGCACCGATTGCGCTGGGGCGGGCTGCTGCCAATGTGCCCATTGCTGGCCGCCGATGAGCGTCATGACCAGCGCCAAGCTGGTGAAAAGGCCCTGCTGCAGGTGCTGTGAAGTCATACCCAGACTGGCGAAACCTTGACGATTCATGCTCAAACTCCTGCCACTCGCTGTTGTTATGAGGGTGTCGCCGCTGCGCTCATGGGGCAGTGACGGCTATGCGAGAGATATTGCAGGCTGCATGCCAGTTTTTTTGAAAGTAATAATTCTATATAAATCAGTCGCTTACAGATTTTTGAAGAGGGTCGACGCGAGCAACCTGCACGATGAGCTCTGATGGCACCGTGCGTTCTGCACGATCAGCGCCAGCGCGCTACAGTGCTGCCCGCTGAATGCGGCTCCAGCAGGCCACCGGAGAATTTATCGGACTCGACAATGCCGCTGTCAGCAGCGCTAAAATCTTTAAAATCAGAGCGTTACAGGAGGTGTCCAACGCCCTTCCCTGTTAGCCTCTGAATCATTCCTGAAAAATCATGCAACTTGCCCGATTATTCCGACACTAACCAAGATCACTCATAAAGGAACGCCGGATATGGAATCATCCAAAGAGCAACAGGGCCGCATTCTGCTGGTCGATGATGAATCCGCTATCTTGCGCACGTTCCGCTATTGCCTTGAAGACGAGGGGTACACCGTCGCCACGGCCAATAGCGCGGCCCAAGCCGACGCCCTGCTGCAACGTCAGGTGTTTGACCTGTGTTTTCTGGACCTGCGCCTGGGCGAGGACAACGGCCTGGATGTGCTTGCCCAGATGCGTATTCAAGCGCCGTGGATGCGGGTTGTCATTGTGACCGCGCACTCCGCTGTCGACACCGCCGTGGATGCGATTCAGGCCGGTGCGGCTGACTATCTGGTCAAGCCGTGCAGCCCTGACCAACTGCGCCTGGCCACCGCCAAGCAACTGGAAGTACGCCAACTGTCTGCCCGCCTCGAAGCGCTTGAAGGTGAAGTGCGCAAGCCCAAAGACGGGCTCGACTCGCATAGCCCGGCCATGATGGCCGTGCTGGAAACGGCCCGGCAGGTCGCCGGCACCGACGCCAACATCCTTATTCTCGGCGAGTCCGGCACGGGTAAAGGCGAGTTGTCGCAAGCGATTCATGGCTGGAGCAAGCGCGCCAAAAAGTCCTGTGTGACCATTAACTGCCCGTCGCTGACGGCAGAATTGATGGAAAGCGAGTTGTTCGGCCACACCCGTGGCGCCTTTACCGGGGCCAGCGAAAGCACCTTGGGCCGGGTCAGCCAGGCGGACGGCGGCACGTTGTTTCTGGACGAAATCGGTGACTTCCCGCTGACCTTGCAGCCTAAATTGCTGCGTTTTATTCAGGACAAGGTCTACGAGCGTGTCGGTGACCCCGTGACGCGCCGCGCCGATGTGCGCATCCTCGCCGCGACCAACCTCAACCTTGAAGACATGGTGCGCGACGGGCGCTTTCGTGAAGACTTGCTCTACCGCCTGAACGTCATCACCTTGCACTTGCCGCCCCTGCGCGAGCGCAGTGAAGACATCCTGACGTTGGCCGACCGGTTTTTGGCCCGCTTCGTTAAAGAGTACGCCCGCCCTGCCCGCGGCTTCAGCCCGGAGGCACGCCAGGCGCTGTCTAACTACCGCTGGCCGGGTAATATTCGCGAACTGCGTAACGTGGTGGAACGGGCCAGCATTATTTGCCCGCAAGAAGTGGTCGAAATCAGCCACTTGGGCATGGCCGAACAAACCGCCCCCAATACGCCGCGTATTGGCGCGGCCTTGAGTCTCGATCAGTTGGAAAAAGCCCACATCGGTGCGGTGCTGGCGACCAGTGACACCCTGGACCAAGCGGCAAAAACGCTGGGGATTGACGCCTCGACGCTCTATCGCAAGCGCAAGCAATACAACCTGTGAGCCATATCTGATGAAACTTGCGATCAAGCTGCGGACCCGGTTGTTCCTGAGCATTTCGGCATTGATAACGGTGGCGCTGCTGGGCTTGTTGCTGGGCGTGGTCAGCGTGATGCAGATGGCCAAATCCCAGGAGGCGCTGATCCGCAACAACTTCATCACCCTGGATTTGGGCCTCAAGCTGCGTCAGACCCTGGGTGACCAGTTGATCCTGATGCTGCGCAACCACCCTGATCCCAAGGCGCTGGAATCGTCGGCGAACGAGTACCTGGCCTTGCTCGATGAAGGGATGGAGCATGAGCGCGAACACAAGCTGGACAATGGTTTTGCTCAAGCCCGTGAGGACTACGAGCTTTTTCTGGAAGCCTTTAAAGAAGCCCATGCCAACGCGTTGGATATCGGCAGTGACCAGGAACTCTCCGACCGTTTCAACTCATTGCGCAATGGTCTGATCGAAGAGCACCGCAAGGCACTCGATAACATCTACACCGCGCAAGCGGCTGCCCGTGATCGCGCCATCATCATTGCCGGCTTGCTGGGGCTGGTCGGGCTGGCGGTGCTGATAATCGGCTTTGTGACAGCCCATGGCATCGCCCGCCGCTTTGGCGCACCCATCGAAGCATTGGCCAAGGCCGCTGACAACATCGGCAAAGGCAACTATGAGGTCGTGCTGCCGCTGTCCTCTGCGGCGGAAATGAACCTGCTGACCCGTCGTTTCGGGACCATGGCCGAGGCGTTGCGCCAGCATCAGGCAACCAACGTCGATGAGCTGCTGGCGGGCCAGCAACGGCTACAGGCGGTGCTCGACAGTATTGATGACGGCCTGCTGATGATCGACCAGCAAGGCCGCCTGGAGCATTTGAACCCGGTGGCCCAGCGCCAATTGGGCTGGGACGAGGGCCGTCTGGGCCAGCCGCTGGGCGAGGCATTGGGCCGCCCGGAACTCGACCAGCAACTGTTGACGGTCTTGCGCGGCGGCAGCCTTGAGCGCGCGCCTGAAGACTTGAGCGTCGACATTGAGGGCGAAACCCGCCTGCTGACGTACAGCCTGACACCGGTCAGCCAACCCAAAGGGCCGATCCTTGGGGCGGTGATGGTGCTGCACGATGTGACCGAGCAGCGGGCCTTTGAGCGCGTGCGCAGTGAGTTCGTGTTGCGCGCCTCCCATGAGCTGCGCACCCCGGTCACGGGCATGCACATGGCGTTTGGCTTGTTTCTGGAGCGCGCACGCTTTGACCCGCAGTCCCGTGAAACCGATTTGCTGAACACGGTTAACGAAGAGATGCAGCGGCTGATGCAATTGATCAACGACCTGCTGAATTTCTCGCGTTATCAGAACGGCCTGCAAAAGCTCACGCTGGCCCCGTGCAACCTTGAGCAGATGCTCAACGAGGCCCGTGCACGGTTTGCCGATCGGGCGACGGCCAAGAACATCGAGCTATTGATTGATCTGCAGCCGGAACTGCCGGTGCTCAATGCTGATCAGGCGCAGCTGGAGCGCGTGCTGGATAACCTGCTGGACAACGCCTTGCGCCATACCGCCAGTGGCGGGCAAATCCGCCTGCAAGCGCGGCGTCACGGGGAGCGGGTCATCATGAGCATTGAAGACAGTGGCGAGGGCATTGCCTACGGCCAGCAAGGCCGTATCTTTGAACCCTTCGTACAAGTGGGCCGGAAAAAGGGCGGCGCGGGCTTGGGCCTGGCGTTGTGCAAAGAGATTGTGCAACTGCACGGCGGGCGAATTGGCGTGTACTCACGGCCGGGGCAAGGCACGCAGTTCTACATGGCGCTGCCGCTGTAAGGGCTGGTAGTCGCTGCCGCAGGCTGCGATGGGTTGCGCAGCGACCCTGCCCGAAGGACCTTCGGCCCTTATCGCAGCCTTCGGCAGCGGCTACAGGAACTGCGCAGCTTCAATAGCTCTACCGCTGCGTATTCAGCACGTTCAATATCGCCGCGCTTTCTGCATCAGGGGTGCCGTCGAAACGCGAAGGCCTGAAGTGCATCTGGAACGCCGCCAACACGTGGCGCGTGGCAACGTCCAGTTCGCCGGTTTGCGGCGTCTCATAACCCAACAACGCTAATTGCTGCTGGAACCAGGTGATGCTGGGCATCGCGTTGGCATAGCGGGCCTGTTCGCTGGCCACGGCCTGGGCGTTTGGCCAGATCCCGAAACCGGCCTCGGCCAGGCGTTTCCAGGGGAACATCGGGCCCGGATCGAGCTTGCGCAACGGCGCAATGTCGCTGTGACCGATGATGTTGTGCGGGTCGATCTTGTAGCGCGTCGAGATGTCTTTGAGCAGCGCGATCACCGACTGGATCTGACCTTCGGTGTAGGGGTACCAGACGCGGCCGGTCGGGGTGTCGTGGTAGCCCGGGTTGACGATCTCGATGCCAATCGAGCTTGAATTGAGCCAGGTGCGGCCTCGCCATTGGCTTTCACCGGCGTGCCAGGAGCGTTGGCTCTCATCGACCAGCTTGTAGATGGTCGGGGGCGTATCGCCAATCAGGTAGTGGCTGCTCACCGGCCCGCTGGTCAGCAACTGCAATGAGCGCTCAAGCGAGGTGGAGGTGTAGTGAAGCACGATGAACTGCACGCGGCTGTCGTGGTTGGCCGAGGGGTGGCTGGTGTCCATGCGCGGGCCGCTGGCGCAACCGGCCAGCAGAATAAAAGAGACGATCAACGATAAAAATTTCATGGCAAAAAAGGTATCTGAGCAATTAATTGGCCAGCATACATGACTGGTCCCGGAACGTATCTGAACGCTGCCTGCGCGGGCAGGGCGTCACGCTGAAGCCTGGCTGAACTCTATTGCGTTGCGGCCCTTGTGCTTGGCCCGGTACAAGGCCTCGTCAGCGCGTTTAAGCACCTGTTCGCTGCGCTCGCCCAAGGCGAAGGGGGCCACGCCAATAGACGCCGTGAGCGTGACCGGCTCGCCCTTGAAGTGGAACGGGCAGGCCTCAATGGCCGCGCGCAACGTTTCGAGCAATTGCAGGCCCGCAGGCAGCGCTGTGTTGGGGATGAGCAGGACAAACTCTTCGCCGCCAAAGCGTGCCACAAAATCGCCGGGGCGCAGGTGTTTGGTCAATTGTGCGGCGATGATCTTGAGCACTTTGTCGCCGGCCAGATGGCCATAGCCATCGTTGATGCGCTTGAAGTGGTCAAGGTCGAGCATGGCGATCAACAGCGGGTTGCCGTGGGTTTGCCATTGCACAACTTCATGGGCCAGCCGTTCGCTCCAGGCCGCCCGGTTAGGCAGCCCGGTCAGCGGGTCGATCAAGGCTTTGAGGCGCTGTTCTTCAAGGTGTTCACGGTAACCCTGAGCTTGCTGCTCCATGAAGGCCACGCGTTCGGACAGGCCTTGCAGGTGGGCGCACAGCTCTTGTTCACGGGCGTCCCGTTGCTGTCGGTGGTGGTCCATCGTGCCCAGCAAGCCTTCAAGACGGTTTTCGAGGATGTGCTTGAGGCTGTTCAGGTCGACGGCGTCTTGCACGCTGCTTTGCAGGCTGTCGACGTGCTCGCGTATCTGGTTGTCCAGTTGCTCAGCCTCGGAGCGCCCCAGGGCGTGCCCGGCGCTGGCGGTTTGCAGGTTGCTTTGAAACGACTCCAGGCGCTCATTGAGCTGCTTGAGGTAGGTTTCAAACTCATGCTGGCCGCTGTCAGTAACGGCCAGCATCAAAATCGCCAGATCATCGAGGATCGGCAGTAATTCGTACCAGTTAAGCCCTTTTTCGAGGCGCTTGCGCATGAGCTCGGCCTGGGGCCGATGGTGCTCAGGCAGCGACAGGTCGTTCAACAAGCCGAGCAGGGTGGACTCAATATGCTCCGCTACTGAGCTGTAAGTGGGCTCGGGGCTTTCGGGCAGGGCAAAGGTTGAGTCTGCTGCGGGCTCGGCAGGTTCAGGCGCCTCAACGCCCTCTTCGAGGCGCGCGTTTTCGGCGTCGACGAGCGCTACAACCGATTCAAGGGCGCCGATGACGACCGCTTCATCGACGACCTCAGGCTCCGGGACTGTCGTCTCCGGAACTGGAGGCTCAGAAGGTGGCGGCTCAACGTTGGCTTCAGGCTGGGCGTGTGCGGGTATGGCTTCAGGCAGCTCGGGAGCCGCAGGGGCGGTTGGCCTGGGGGCTGGCGCGCTTGACACTTTTGGCGGAGCGGGCACTGGCACGGGAGCGGGTGCCGGGCTTTCGGGCAGATCGGCCTTGTCAGCTTCTTGAGTGCCAAACAGGCGCTGCAACAGGCCCGGCTTGGCCGCTTCAGCGGTGTGCTGCTGTGGCGCCAGCGCGCGGCCCTGCAAGGTGCTCAGTTCACTCAGCAGTAGCGGGATTTCACGCGCCTGGGTGACCCGGTTATCGAGTTGCTTGGCGAACGCTTTTAGCGGTTTGCTGACGTCGCGGGGCAAGGGCAGGGCTTGCAACTGCGTGACCAGCGCGTTGAGCGCGACGCTCATTTGGTCGATGCGGGTTTCGCGGCGTTGCTCGGAGTCGAGCACGGCTTTTTCAAGGCGTGGGAGCAGGGCCGCCAACGGGGCGTCCATGTCATCGGTGCGCACGGCTTCGCGCATTTCTTTCATGCACTGGTCAACAGTGCGGTCGGTGCCTTCGGCCGCCAGCGTGCTGCGCACCAGGCCACGGCGCAACAGATCAAGGCGGGCGTTCCAGCGCCGTTCGAGCTTGTCTTGTTGCTCGACGCTCTTCAGGTACTTTTCTTTCCAGCGTGAGGCGTCATCGGCGCTCATGCCAGTGGCTCATGAGGCGGGCTCAGCACTGGCAACAAGTCGCCGCCCACAGAGCCCGGCAGACGGATATCAACCGCCACCGGTAAGTGGTCGGAAATAGGCTGGTCGAGCACTTGCACGCGCTCAAGGGTCAGGCTTGGGCTGAGCAAAATATGATCGAGGCAACGTTGCGGCCGCCAACTGGGGAAGGTGGCCTGCATTTGCGGCGCCAGCAAGCCGAGATCGCGCAGCGGCGAGGTGTCGAGCAGGTCACTGGCGTGTGTGTTCATGTCGCCCATCAGCACTTGGTGCTGGTAGCCGCTAATCAGTTCGCGAACGTACGCCAACTGCCGGGTGCGGGTTTTAGTGCCCAGCGCCAGGTGCATTACGACGACGATCAGCGCATCGGGGCCGTCCCCAAAGCGCACTAAAATGGCGCCACGCCCTGCGGGGCCTGGCAAAGGGTGATCTTCAATGGCAGAGGGGCGCAAACGGCTGAGCACGCCATTGCTGTGCTGCGCCAGGCGACCCAGGTTGCGATTGAGTTGTTGATACCAGTAGGGGAATTCGCCCTGTTGGGCCAGGTACTTGACCTGATTGATGTAGCCAGAGCGATGGCTGCCACCATCGGCTTCCTGCAGCGCGACCAGATCGAAGTCGCTCAACAGGTCGCCTATTTTCTCCAGGTTACCTGCCCGCCCTTTGTGTGGCAGCAGGTGCTGCCAGCTGCGGGTCAGGTAATGGCGGTAACTGTGGGTGCTGTTACCGACCTGGATATTGAAACTGAGCAAACGCAAGCGTCTATCATCCGCCAGGCCACTGCCCGGCACATGATCTTCGTTGACCTGCGGTTCGTGCAGGCCAACGATTCGTTCGCTCTTCCAGCGCCGCACGGGAGAGGGCGCCGCTTAGTTTTTGGCCGCTTGTGGCGCCGCTTTCTCAGCTGCGCGCTCTTTGGCGATCAGTTGGTCTGCCACGTTCAGCGCTTGTTCCGGGCCGCCTGCGGTGCCGAGGTCGAAGCGGTACTTACCGTTGACGATCAGGGTAGGGACGCCAGAAACCTCGTACTTCTTGGCCAGTTCTTTAGCCTGGGCAATTTTGCCTTTGATGGCGAAAGAGTCGAAGGTTTGCAGGAATTTGTCTTTATCGACGCCTTGAGTGGCCACGAAATCAGCCATGTCGTTTTTGTCGGTCAGACGTTTGCCTTCCTTCTGGATGGCATTGAAGATCGCCGCGTGCACTTTGTTCTCTACGCCCATGGCGTCCAGGGTCAGGAACAGTTGGCCGTGTGCGTCCCATGGGCCGCCAAACATGGCCGGGATACGAACGAAATGTACGTCAGCTGGCAGCTTTGCCGCCCAAGGATTGATGGTCGGCTCAAATGCATAGCAGTGCGGGCAGCCATACCAGAACAGTTCAACCACTTCGATTTTGCCAGGCTCAGCAACCGGAACGGGATTCGCCAACTCAACGTAGGTCTTGCCGGCTTCAAGCGGGACATCGGCCGCTTGAGCAGTCATGCCAAACAGGGAGGCGCTGACGAGAACGGCGCTGAGAATCAGATTACGCATGCTTTACTCCTGGACAAATAAGGTCGCCTGACGTGGCCTGTTTTAAGACAGGTCTGTTCTGGCTTGAGTTCGGTAGTGTAGCGGCAGATAGCAGGAAAAAGGGCAGCCTGGGCTGCCCTGACACGCTTACATTCAAAGATTAAACGACCGTTAACGTCAATAAATGCATTGCGGGTTGGCTGCATCCTGCCTACACAAATCAGTGCAGACCTTGAATGTAGCTGGCCAACGCCTTGATGTCCTTGTTGCTCAGCTTGGCTGCAATAGCGCGCATGATCATCGAATCACCGTCGTTGGTACGATCGCCTTCGCGGAAGTCAGTGAGCTGTTTCTCGATGTAACTGGCGTGTTGGCCGCCCACATGGGGGAAGCCGGCAGGTGCGTTGCCCTGGCCGTCCGGTGCATGGCAGCCGGTGCAGGCGGGCAGGCCTTTTTGCAGGTCACCGCCACGGAACAGCTCCTCTCCGCGTGCAACCAGGGCCGGGTCAGCAGCGCCGACAGAACTTTTTTGGCTGGCGTAGTAGGCGGCGATGTCCGCGAGGTCCTGATCGTTCAGGTTATTCAACTGGCCGGTCATTTCAAGGACCTGGCGTTTGCCGTCCTTGATTTCATGCAGTTGCTTGAGCAGGTAGCGATCGCCTTGCCCGGCCAGTTTGGGGAAGTTGGGGGCCATGCTATTGCCGTCGGGGCCGTGACACGCGCCACAGACAGCGTTTTTTGCCTGACCGGCGGCGGCATCACCCACAAGGGCGGTGCTTGCGGCCTGGGCGATACCACTAACGCCCATGGTCAACAGCAGACTCACGAAAAATTTGTTCATCAGCTAATCCAACTACGGCTAAGGGTTAAGAGTTATGGCCGGGCTTACTCATTCATCCACTGGATGATTGGCTGGTAATCCTCGACACTGCAGTCCGTGCACACACCACGCGGCGGCATCGCCTTTTCACCCTGGGGCACGTGTTGCACCAACGTCTGCTTAACTTACCCTCGGCCTTTACACCCGGTTTCGGTGTTATGAATCGCTGACCTTCATGGCAGGCAATACAAACGCGGTTGTACACGGCTTCCGGATCCTGTGTAGCCTGAACGCTGTCAGGCGGCATCAAAGCACCGGCAGCAGCCAATTCGTTTAAACGATTTTTTCAGGGTTGGGAGCGTGATGCGTTCTAATGCGCACCCTGGCTCTTGTTCTTCGTCCTACGCCGGGACAAAGCACACACAAAATCTGCGGCATTATATACTGGCGCCACTGAAACGGAAACGACACGCACGCCGCGTCCATTCCTGACGCCGCTCACATCGGAAATCCCATGCAACTCAAGAACCCCATTCTCGGTCTGTGCCAACAGGCTACCTTCATGCTCAGCGCTGCCAAGGTTGATCAATGCCCCGATGACGAAGGCTTTGAAGTCGCCTTCGCCGGGCGCTCCAACGCCGGCAAGTCCAGTGCGCTCAACACGTTGACCCACGCCAGCCTGGCGCGTACTTCGAAAACCCCGGGCCGTACGCAGCTGCTGAACTTCTTCAAGCTGGACGAAGACCGTCGCCTGGTCGACTTGCCGGGTTACGGCTACGCGAAAGTGCCCATCCCGTTGAAAATGCACTGGCAGCGTCACCTTGAGGCGTATTTCGGCAGCCGCGAGAGCCTCAAAGGCGTGGTCTTGATGATGGATGTTCGTCATCCAATGACCGATTTCGACCTGTTGATGCTCGACTGGACCGTCTCCAGCGGCATGCCGATGCATATTTTGCTGACCAAAGCCGACAAACTGACGTACGGCGCTGCTAAAAACACGCTGCTCAAAATTCAGTCTGACATCCGCAAGAAGTGGGGCGACAGTGTGACCATCCAGCTGTTCTCCTCGCCAAAGCGCATGGGCCTGGAAGAGGCGTACACCGTGCTGGCTAATTGGCTGGAACTGCCGAACAAAGGCGAAGAAGAAAGCGCCGAGTAAAAATGGCAGGCAAAAAAAACCCCGGACTTCGTATGGGGGAGGGAAGTTCGGGGTTCAAGTACTGGACCGCTAGGGGCGGGGTCCAGAATCTGCCAACACTTAACACAACATTAGGAGCATTGAAGGGCTTCACCAGCCATTCAAATAATCTGAGTTGTGTTAAGCAGGTTTAGTTCCTGTGGCTTAAAAACTAATTTTGATGCCAGGGCAAAGCGCGAACGTTGTAGCCGCTGCCGCAGGCTGCGATAAGGGCCGCAGGCCCTTCGAAAAGCGGGGCCGCTGCGCAGCCCATCGCAGCCTGCGGCAGCGGCTACAGGTTTAGGGCGCTTTTAGTGCGCCTCGTCCCAGTTATCGCCAACCCCCACTTCGACCACCAGCGGAACCGCCAGCGTGGCCGCTTCGCTCATGTGCAGGCGGATTTCGTCGCGCACCTGGTCCACCAGGTCTTCATGTACTTCGAGCACCAGTTCGTCGTGTACCTGCAAGATCACGCGGGCGTCGAGGCCGGAGGCCGTCAGCCAGTTATCCACAGCCACCATGGCTTTCTTGATGATGTCCGCCGCGGTGCCCTGCATCGGGGCGTTGATCGCGGTGCGTTCAGCGCCTTTGCGCAACGCCGGGTTTTTCGCGTTGATCTCGGGCAGGTACAGGCGACGACCAAAAATAGTCTCGACATAACCTTGCTCGGCCGCCTGGGTGCGCGTGCGCTCCATGTACTCCAGCACGCCCGGATAGCGCGCAAAGTAGCGGTCGATATAGGCCTGCGACTGTTTGCGGTCGACACCGATCTGCTTGGCCAGACCAAAGGCGCTCATACCGTAGATCAAACCGAAGTTGATCGCCTTGGCGCTGCGGCGCTGGTCGGTGGTGACATCGCTCAGGTCGACGCCAAACACCTCGGCCGCCGTGGCACTGTGCACGTCCAGGTTGTTGCGGAAGGCGTGCAGCAGCCCTTCGTCCTTGGCCAGGTGGGCCATGATCCGCAGTTCAATCTGCGAATAGTCCGCTGCCAGCAGTTTGTAACCTTTGGGCGCGACGAACGCCTGACGGATCCGGCGGCCTTCGGCGGTACGAATCGGGATGTTCTGCAGGTTCGGGTCGCTGGACGACAAGCGCCCGGTGGCCGTGACCGCCTGGTGATACGAGGTGTGAATGCGCCCGGTACGTGGGTTGATCTGCTCGGGTAGACGGTCGGTGTACGTGCTTTTCAGCTTGCTCATCGAGCGGTACTGCATCAGCACCTTGGGCAGCGGGAAGTCTTGCTCGGCAAGCTCTGCCAGCACCGCTTCGGCCGTCGAAGGCTGGCCTTTGGCGGTTTTGCTGATGATCGGCAGGCCGAGTTTTTCGTACAGGATCACGCCCAATTGCTTGGGTGAACCGAGGTTGAATTCTTCACCGGCAATCTCGAACGCCTCACGTTCAAGCGCCACCATTTTGTCGCCCAGCTCAACGCTCTGCACGCCCAGCAGCTTGGCGTCCACCAGCGCGCCTTGGCGCTCAATACGGGCCAGAACCGGCACCAGCGGCATTTCAATATCGGTCAGCACGCTGTTCAGGCTCGGGATCGCTTGCAGTTTTTCGTGCAAGACGTGGTGCAGGCGCAGGGTCACGTCAGCATCTTCTGCGGCATACGGCCCGGCCAGCTCCAGCGAGATCTGGTCAAATGTCAGCTGTTTGACGCCTTTGCCGGCAATGTCCTGAAAACTGGTCGTGGTGTGGCCCAGGTATTTCAGCGCCAGGCTGTCCATGTCATGGCGGGTGGCCGTGGAGTCGAGCACGTAGGACTCCAGCATGGTGTCGAAGGCCACGCCTTGCACCGCGATGCCGTTGGCTTGATCACCGCCAATGGCGCAGTTGGCCAGGATGTTGATGTCGAACTTGGCGTGTTGGCCGACCTTGGCCTTGTTCGGGTCTTCGAGCAGCGGCTTGAGCGCGCGCAGCACGGTATCGCGGTCCAGTTGATCCGGCACGCCCATGTAGGAGTGGGTCAACGGGATGTAGGCCGCTTCGCCCGGCTTGACCGCAAACGACACACCCACCAGTTGCGCTTGCTGCGCGTCCAGCCCGGTGGTTTCAGTGTCAAAGGCAATCAGCTGGGCGTCGTTGAGCTTTTTCAGCCACACGTCGAAACGGGCCTGATCGAGGATGGTTTCGTACTGCAGCTCTTCGGTCGGCGCCGCAGGGGCTTCGTGGGTGATTACCTGGCCCGCGCGCTTGGCGTCGCGCTCAACATCGGCGATCCAGCTTTTGAATTCCAGCTCGGTGTACAGCTCGATCAACTTGTCGCAATCGGGCGCTTTGAGGTGCAGGTCGTCGAGGCCGATGTCCAGCGGCACGTCGATCTTGATCGTGGCCAGTTGGTACGACAAAAATGCCATTTCACGGTGTTCTTCGAGCTTTGCGGGCAGGTTTTTTGCGCCGCGAATCGGCAGGGTCGGTACGATGTCCAAGTGCTCGTACAGCTCAACCAAGCCACCGTTGACGCCCACCAGCAAGCCCGAGGCGGTTTTCGGGCCGATGCCCGGAACGCCCGGGATGTTGTCGGACGAATCGCCCATCAACGCCAAGTAGTCGATGATCTGCTCGGGCGAGACGCCGAACTTCTCTTTGACGCCCTCAACGTCCAGCGTGCTGCCGGTCATGGTGTTGACCAGGGTGATGTGGCCATCCACCAGCTGCGCCATGTCTTTATCGCCGGTGGAGATGACCACTGGTCGGTCCGCGGCGGCACTGCTGCGGGCCAGGGTGCCGATCACGTCGTCCGCTTCAACGCCTTCGACGCACAGTAACGGGAAGCCCAGGGCAATCACGCTGGCGTGCAAGGGCTCGATCTGGACCCGCATGTCATCGGGCATGCTCGGGCGATTGGCCTTGTATTCGGCGTACATGTCATCGCGAAATGTCCCGCCCTTGGCATCGAAAACCACGGCAAACGGGCTGTCCGGGTACTGCTTGCGCAGACTCTTCAACATGTTTAGCACGCCCTTTACGGCGCCGGTCGGCAAGCCTTTGGACGTAGTCAGCGGCGGAAGCGCGTGGAAGGCGCGGTACAAATATGAAGAACCGTCCACCAGGACGAGGGGTGCTTGGCTCATGAGCAGGATCAACCTTTTCGGCGAGTCCGGCGCTAGAATGTCCGGACCAATGACGACAAAGGGACAAGGTTATCATGCGCACACTTAATCGCCTGTTGTTGACCGGCTTGTTTGCATTCTCACCGCTGGTAACCTTTGCGGCTGATAGTGCACCTACCGGTGACCCAGAAGTAACCATTCGCACGGAAGGCGATAAAACCATTCAGGAATACCGTCAAAACGGGTTCCTTTATGCCATCAAGGTGACCCCAAAAGGAGCACCGCCGTACTTTTTGGTACGCGCTGATGGTACTGATGCCAACTTCATCCGTTCCGACCAGCCGGATATGCTGATTCCTTCGTGGAAAATCTTCGAATGGAAATAGCGTCTTAACTTTAATTGGCGCCGCCCACGCGGCGCCCGCACTGGCAATTTAAACCATGTCTGTATTCACCCCACTGACTCGCCCGGAGCTGGAGACTTTTCTTGCGCCTTATGATCTCGGCCGTTTGCTCGATTTCCAGGGGATTGCCGCGGGTAGCGAAAACACCAACTATTTCATCAGCCTGGAGCAGGGCGAATT
This sequence comes from Pseudomonas sp. HY2-MNA-CIBAN-0224, assembly GCF_040310285.1. Classification (NCBI taxonomy): domain Bacteria; kingdom Pseudomonadati; phylum Pseudomonadota; class Gammaproteobacteria; order Pseudomonadales; family Pseudomonadaceae; genus Pseudomonas; species Pseudomonas sp. HY2-MNA-CIBAN-0224. The sequence continues at coordinate 18,221 of NZ_JBEOPQ010000011.1, forward strand.
TGTTCTGACCCTGGTTGAGCGTGGCCCGATCAAAGAGATGCCGTTCTTTATCGAGCTTCTGGACGTGCTCCACGACGCTGACCTGCCGGTGCCTTTTGCCCTGCGCACCGTCGAGGGCCAGGCCTTGCGTGAGCTCAAAGGCAAGCCGGCGCTGCTGCAACCGCGCCTGGCCGGCAAGCACATTCGCGAGGCTAACGCGCAACATTGCGCCCAAGTGGGCGAGCTGTTGGGCCATTTGCATGTGGCCACGCGTGACAACGTGCTGGAACGCAAAACCGACCGCGGCCTGGACTGGATGTTGGCGGAAGGGCCCGCATTGATGGCTGATTTGTCGCCAGATGCGGCCGATTTGCTGCAAAAGGCGCTGGCTGAGATTACCGAGCGCAAGGCGCAGATTCTGGCCTTGCCAAGGGCCAACCTGCATGGCGACCTGTTTCGCGATAACGCGATGTTTGAAGGCACGCACCTGACCGGGCTGATCGACTTTTACAACGCCTGCTCGGGGCCAATGCTCTACGACGTGGCGATTGCCCTGAACGACTGGTGTGCTGACGAAGACGGCCAGCTCGACGCCCCGCGTGCCCGTGCACTGCTGGGTGCGTATGCCGCGCTGCGTCCGTTTACGGCCAGCGAAGCCGAGTTGTGGCCGACGATGTTGCGTGTGGCCTGTGTGCGCTTTTGGTTGTCACGTTTGATTGCGGCCCACTCGTTTGCGGGGCAAGACGTGTTGATCCACGACCCGCGTGAGTTCGAACGCCGTTTGGCCTTACGCCAAACCGTGACCGTGCCGCTACCGTTCGCGTTGTAACCAATACCTTGTAGCCGCTGCCGCAGGCTGCGATAAGGGCCGCAGGACCTTCGCTTTCATTCAAAAGCGGGGTCGCTGCGCAACCCATCGCAGCCTGCGGCAGCGGCTACAGGTGTTTATGCCTTTACAGGCTGTTCAGGCAGCCTGCCAGGTCGTTGCCGAGTTTTTCCAGCAGTTGCTCATAACCCTGCGCGGTGGCCGGGGTGAAGCCGCCCAGCGGGTCCAGCTCGGCCAGTTTGACCGGCAAACCGGCGGTCAGGGTGTCGGCCAGGCGCGGGCGCAGCGGCGGGTCACTGAAGACGCAGGTCTTGCCAACTTCTTGCAAACGCTGGCGCATGGCCGCGACGTGCTGGGCACCCGGCTGCACTTCAGACGCCACGCTGAACACACCGGTGTGTTTCAGGCCGTAGGCGCTTTCGAAGTAGTCGTAACCTTCATGGAAAACAAAGAACGGTTTGTCCACAATCGCGGCCATGCTCGTCTTCAGGCGTGCATCCAGCGCATCCAGACGCTCATTGAAGGCCTTGAGATTGCTTTGGTATTGCGGCGCATGGGCCGGGTCTTTTTCGCTCAGGTCGGCGGCCATTTTGGCTGCAATCACCCGGGCGTTGTCCGGCGCCAGCCATAAGTGCGCGTCGAGGGTGCCAGGACGGTGATCGTGATCATGCTCCGCCGCCGCATCTTCGTCATGGGAATGGCTGTCCTGGGAGAAATGGCGCAGCTTCAAACCCGGCAAACTTTGCACGGCCACTGAGGGCAAGGTGCGGGTTTTGATCACGCGGGGCATAAAGCCTTCCATGTCCGGGCCGATCCAGTACAGCAAGTCAGCCGACTGAACACGCCGTACGTCGGAGGGGCGCAACGCATAGTTATGCGGCGACGCATTGGGCGGCAACAGTACCTCGGGCTTGCCCACGCCGTCCTGCACAGCCGCGGCAATCAGCTGCAACGGCTTGATGCTGGTCAGTACATTGACCTCGGCGTGAGCCGGGTTAATCACCAACAAACTGGCAGACAAAGCAATAAAAATCGCAAAAATACGGGACACGATGGGCACTCATGGCAGCTGAAACGGGTAACATAATAACGTCTCTCTCGGAAATCGTCGCCGCCCATGTCTATTGCACCGCTTGCCAGCCGTCCCCACGACCACTCTCATTGCGTCCACAGCGCGCTCTCTGAAGCGGACGTTCTGTGCGCGCAAAAGGGCCTGCGCCTGACGGCGTTGCGTCGGCGGGTGCTGGAGCTGGTGTGGCAGAGCCACAAGCCGCTGGGCGCGTACGACATTCTGGCCGTGCTCAGCGAGCAAGACGGCCGCCGCGCTGCGCCGCCCACCGTGTACCGCGCGCTGGACTTCCTCCTGGAAAATGGCCTGGTGCACCGTATTTCATCGCTCAACGCCTTTATCGGCTGCAGCCACCCCGAGCACGCGCACCAAGGCCAGTTCCTGATCTGCCGCACGTGCCACGCGGCCATCGAGCTTGAACAAAAAACCATCAGTGACGCGATTATCAGCAGCGCACGCGATGTCGGCTTTACTGTCGAAGGGCAAACCGTGGAAGTGCTCGGTTTGTGTTCGGGTTGCCGGGAGGCTTGATGAGCGCTGCGCTGATACGTCTTGAAGGGGTCTGCGTGACCTTTGCCGGGCAAAACGTGCTCGACATGATTGAGTTGAGCGTTGAGCCGGGCCAAATCGTGACCCTGATCGGCCCCAACGGCGCCGGTAAAACCACGCTGGTCAAAGCGGTGTTGGGCTTGCTCAAGCCCACCAGCGGCAGCGTCTGGCGCAAACCCAAGTTGCGCATCGGCTACATGCCGCAAAAGCTGCACGTTGACCCTACGTTGCCGCTCTCGGTGCTGCGCTTTTTGCGCCTGGTGCCGGGTGTGGACCGGGCCCAGGCCCTTGCCGCCTTGAAAGAGGTCGGCGCCGAAAAGGTCATCGACAGCCCGGTGCAAAGTGTCTCGGGGGGCGAAATGCAGCGTGTGCTGCTGGCCCGTGCGCTGCTGCGCAAACCCGAGTTGCTGGTGCTCGACGAGCCGGTGCAGGGCGTTGATGTGGCCGGGCAGGCCGAGCTGTACAGCTTGATTACTCGCCTGCGCGACCGTCATGGCTGCGGCGTGCTGATGGTGTCCCACGATTTGCATCTGGTCATGAGCACCACCGATCAGGTGGTGTGCCTCAATCGCCACGTGTGCTGTTCTGGCCACCCGGAGCAGGTGAGTGGCGACCCGGCCTTCGTTGAACTGTTCGGCAAAAACGCACAAAGCCTGGCGATTTATCACCACCATCACGACCACGCCCATGATCTGCATGGCTCGGTGGTCACTGAAGGCGCCGCCCCGGCGCATGCCCACGTTCATGGAGAAGGCTGCAAGCATGGCTGATTTTCTGCTTTACGCCCTGCTGGCAGGTTTGTCTTTGGCGGTGGTGGCGGGTCCTTTGGGCTCGTTTGTGGTGTGGCGCCGCATGGCCTATTTCGGCGATACCTTGTCCCACGCCGCCTTGTTGGGCGTGGCATTGGGCTTTTTGCTGGATGTTAGCCCGGCGATTGCCGTGACCGTTGGTTGCCTGTTGCTGGCGGTGTTGCTGGTGACGTTGCAGCAGCGTCAGCCACTGGCTTCCGACACGCTGCTCGGAATTCTCGCCCCCAGCACCTTGTCCCTTGGGCTGGTGGTACTAAGCTTCATGCATGAAGTGCGGATCGACCTGATGGCTTACCTGTTTGGTGACCTGCTGGCGATCAGCCCGACTGACTTGATGTGGATTATGGGCGGCAGCGCGGTGGTGCTGGCGTTGCTGGTGGCGCTGTGGCGGCCTTTACTGGCCATTACCGTGCACGAAGAGCTGGCGACGGTTGAGGGTTTACCCGTTGCAACGCTGCGCATGGCCCTGATGTTGTTGATTGCGGTGGTGATCGCGGTAGCGATGAAGATTGTCGGTGTGCTACTGATTACGTCGTTGTTGATTATCCCTGCTGCTGCCGCCCAACGGCATGCCCGCTCTCCGGAGCAAATGGCGTTTGGCGCGACGTTGCTGGGAATGCTGGCAGTGTGTGGTGGCCTGGCCTTGTCGTGGTTCAAAGACACGCCTGCCGGGCCCTCCATTGTGGTGTGTGCTGCCGCGCTGTTTCTGCTGAGTTTTGTTCTGCCCCGTCGAGGGGTGTAGACTTGCTCGTTTTTTGCGCACTTAGAGAGCCGCAGGAATGAAGCTGTTTAACTCACGTTATGTGCTCCTGGCCGCATTTTCCTTGCTGCTGGGCGCCTGCCAAAGCACGCCACCGGCCGTCAATCAGGTCGAGCAAGCGCGTGCCGGTGCCATCGCACAGCTGGAGCAAAACCTGGCCAGCAGCGAACTCGCGACCGCCGAAGACCAGTTGGCCGCCTTGCAGGCCCAAACCCCGGATGACCCGCAGTTGGTGCAGTATCAGCGCCAATTGGCTGAGGCTTACCTGCAACGCAGCCAGATCTTGCTGCAAAAAGGTGATGTCAACTCCGCTGCGACGGCCTTGAGCCGTGCACGGGCATTAATGCCTAAAGCCCCGGCCCTGACAGGTGGCGTCAACAGCGCCATCACCCAGGCGCGCAAGGCCGAGCTGGACAAAGCCGAAGCCGCGCTCAAGGCGGCGGAAGCGCGGCCAGCGGCCAAGGTCATTGACCCGGCGGCGCCGTTCACCACCGTTACCTTGAACATCACCGATATTGGCAAACTTCGCCATCAACTGGATTTGATCGCGCAAGACATTGTCAATTATCAGTGCGCCGTCAGCCTGCAGGTGCCACGCACCGCTGATTACCCGTGGCTGGCCACGTTGATCAGTAAACGTGTGAAAAAGCTCGACCCCGGCTTTGACCTGAGCCTTGAGCGTCAGATCATCCGCCATGTGCCAGCGCAAGTGGTGCTGACGCCCAGCAAGCCCGAATAAAGAGCGTGGCCGTTGCCCAAGCGCTAATAGCACTTGGGCAACGGCCAGGCGTCTACCCCTTAAGCCGGAATAGCCTTGGCCTTCGGTTCCCGTGCCCAGACGCGATGCTGCGCAATGGCTGCAAAAAACGCCTTCAGGTCCTGAGCGTCCTTGATCGCCAACAACCCGTCATCCACCTGCAAATGCAGCACATCCAACAGTTGCCTGGCTTCACCGTGCACGGCGATGGGCTTGAGGTGCTTGTAGGCTTCCAGCAGGTAATGCAGCGCCACCCCGTCGCCACTCAGTGCCTTGATCGACTCTGCGCCTCCCGGCACAAACACGGCGTCAAAAGCCACTGACGGCAAACCTTCCATCGAGCCGTCCACGTTCAGCAACTGGCCCTCTGCTGTTTTGACCGGGGCAGACGTCGGCCCGAGCAATTTGGCGTGGGCGCCTTGAGCGGTCAGCGCCTTTTTCAGCGCTTCAATGGCTTTGCCCTCGACACCGTTGGCGGCCAGTACGGCCACTTTGCGTGTTTTGATATTGCCCGGCAGCAAGTTGGCCTGACTCAGCGCGGGCGAAGCGCTGACGCTGGTTTTGCGCGCAGGCACAGTGCCGGCCTTGGGTGCGGGCAACCCCAGGTTTTCGGCGACACGCCGGGCCAGCTCAAGGTCGATGTTGGCCAAGATCTCATCCACTTGGCGTGCGCGGATGTGTTCGCGCTCAACCTTGCCCAGTTCGAAACTGTAGGCCGCGATGATGTGCTCTTGTTCATGCTTGCTCATGCTGTTGAAAAACAGCCGGGCCTGGGAAAAGTGATCGCTGAACGAGTCGCTGCGCTGACGTATTTTGTTGGCGTCGATGCGCTCCGGGTACGACTCAAAGCCCCCGTCTTGCGCGGCGGGCGGGGTTTCTTTGGGCCAGCCGCCATCAATGGAATTGGGCTCGTAAGACGCACGACCTTTATTGATCGTGCTGCGGTGCTGAGCGTCGCGCTGATTGTTGGAAAAAGGGCAGACAGGGCGGTTGATCGGAATCTCGTGGAAATTCGGCCCGCCCAAGCGGCTGATTTGCGTGTCGGTGTACGAAAACAGACGGCCTTGCAGCAGCGGGTCGTTAGAGAAGTCGATGCCCGGCACGATATGCCCAGGGCAGAACGCCACCTGTTCGGTTTCCGCAAAAAAGTTATCGGGGTTGCGGTTAAGCACCATCTTGCCCAGCGGTGTAATCGGCACCTGTTCTTCGGGGATCAGCTTGGTCGGGTCAAGAATGTCGAAGTCGAACGTGTGTTCGTCTTCCTCAGCAATGATCTGGACGCCGAATTCCCATTCCGGATAATCGCCGGTTTCAATCGACTCCCACAGATCGCGCCGATGGTAATCGGTGTCTTTACCGGCGAGCTTTTGCGCTTCGTCCCACACCAGGGAGCAAGTGCCTACGCTAGGGCGCCAGTGGAATTTAACAAAATGTGATTTCCCTTCGGCGTTGATGAAGCGGAAGGTGTGCACGCCAAAGCCCTGCATGCTGCGCAGGCTTTTCGGGATCGCCCGGTCGGACATCGCCCAGATGACCATGTGCGCAGACTCCGGCACCAGCGAGACAAAATCCCAGAAGGTGTCATGCGCCGAACCGCCGGTGGGCATTTCATTGTGGGGTTCGGGTTTGACCGCGTGCACGAAGTCAGGAAACTTGATCGCGTCCTGAATAAAGAACACCGGCATGTTGTTGCCGACCAGGTCGAAGTTGCCTTCATCGGTAAAAAACTTGACCGCAAAACCACGCACGTCACGCACGGTATCGCCCGAGCCGCGGGGGCCCTGAACGGTCGAGAAGCGCACGAATACCGGCGTTTTTTTATCCGGGTCTTGCAGAAAACCGGCTTTGGTCAGGGAGCTGTGGGCTTTATAGGTCTGGAAATAGCCGTGAGCACCGGTGCCACGCGCGTGGACGATGCGCTCCGGGATTCGCTCGTGGTCAAAGTGCGTGATTTTTTCACGCATGATGAAATCTTCCAGCAGTGACGGGCCACGCGCCCCTGCTTTGAGGGTGTTTTGGTTGTCCGCAATCTTCACGCCTTGATTGGTTCTGAGCGCCTGTTGGGTCGCATCGTCGCGGAAGGCTTCGAGGTTTTCCAATTTGACGTTCGTGTTGCCACGATCCAAGGTGTCGGTGCCGGCCATCTGGCTCTTGGGTGAAGACGGTTTTTTGCTACTCATCAGACTAAGCTCCTTGTTGATGAAAGCCCCACGGGCTGGGCTTCTTGGACATATATCCCGTTGCGGGATGTGAGGTGCTGTTAGTACTGACTGGCGCCTGTTGTGGTCGTTCCTTATTTCTGACCATCAGTCGTCTTATCGCCAAATGAAAGGTCTTCGCTCAAATAAATGCTAAGAACCTCTATAAGGACAGGCTAAAATGCGCGCCCGGCTAACCGCTGATCTTCTATTTACGCGCCCCACAAGGTTCGCTACGTGATTGAGTTTCATAACGTTCATAAAACTTACCGGGTCGCTGGTAAGGACATTCCCGCCCTGCACTCCACGAGTTTGCGTGTTGAGAGCGGTCAGGTATTTGGCCTGATTGGCCATTCTGGCGCGGGTAAAAGTACATTGCTGCGCCTGATCAACCGCCTCGAAACACCGAGCGGCGGGCAGATCATCGTCGACAACGAAGACGTGACCGCCATGGATGCCAATGGCCTGCGGCGTTTCCGTCAACAAGTCGGGATGATCTTCCAGCACTTCAACCTGCTGGCGTCCAAGACCGTGGCTGACAACGTGGCGATGCCGCTGACGCTGGCGGGCGAATTGTCCCGCAGTGAAATCGACCAACGTGTGGCCGAGTTGCTGGCGCGCGTGGGCCTGTCAGACCACGCCAAGAAATACCCGGCGCAGCTGTCAGGCGGTCAAAAACAACGCGTGGGCATCGCCCGTGCCTTGTCCACCAAGCCAAAAGTCTTGCTGTGTGACGAAGCCACCAGCGCGCTCGACCCGCAAACCACGGCGTCGGTCCTGCAATTGCTGGCTGAAATTAACCGCGAGCTGAAGCTGACCATCGTGCTCATCACCCACGAGATGGATGTGATCCGCCGTGTGTGTGACGAAGTGGCGGTGATGGACGCTGGCGTGATCGTCGAGCAAGGCCCGGTGGCCGAGGTGTTCTTGCACCCCAAGCACCCGACCACCAAGCGATTTGTGCAGGAAGACGAGCAGATCGACGAAGGCGAGCAGCGCGATGATTTCGCCCATGTGCCGGGGCGCATTGTGCGCCTGACGTTCCAGGGCCAGGCCACCTACGCGCCGCTGCTGGGCACCATCGCCCGCGAAACGGGTGTGGACTACAGCATCCTGGCGGGCCGGATCGACCGCATCAAAGACACCCCCTACGGGCAACTGACCCTCGCCATCACCGGTGGCGACATGGACGCCGCTTTCGCCCGCTTTACTGCGGCTGACGTTCATATGGAGGTGCTGCGCTAATGGACTCTCTCCTGAGCTTTTTCACCAATATCGACTGGTTCGAAATCTGGCTGGCCACGGGCGATACCCTGATGATGCTCGGCGGTTCGCTGCTGTTCACCATCCTGCTGGGCCTGCCGCTGGGCGTGCTGCTGTTTCTGTGCAGCCCGCGCCAACTGTTTGAACAAAAAACCGTGTACGCCCTGCTGTCGCTGCTGGTGAACATTCTGCGTTCGTTGCCGTTCATCATCCTGTTGATCGTAATGATCCCGTTCACCGTGTTGATTACCGGCACCTCGCTGGGCGTCGCGGGTGCGATTCCGCCTTTGGTGGTCGGTGCAACCCCGTTCTTCGCCCGTCTGGTAGAAACGGCCTTGCGTGAAGTTGACCGTGGCATCATCGAAGCCACCCAGTCGATGGGCGCCAGCACCCGTCAGATCATTACCAGCGCCTTGCTGCCAGAAGCCCGCCCGGGCATTTTTGCAGCGATTACCGTGACCGCGATTACGCTGGTGTCCTACACCGCCATGGCGGGTGTGGTGGGTGCGGGCGGCCTCGGGGATCTGGCGATTCGTTTCGGCTACCAACGTTTCCAGACTGACGTGATGATTGTCACGGTGGTGCTGTTGTTGATTCTGGTGCAGATTCTGCAAACCGTCGGCGATCGGCTGGTGGTGCACTTCTCGCGCAAGTAAAGCCTCGCTTAAAAACATAATAGCCAGCGTTGTGCTGGCAGATACCTGGAGTCAGGTGTTCACAAGGAGCTGTTGAATGAAGAAGTTATTTGCTGCTGTGGCCGCTGTAGCGGCATTTTCTGCCCACGCAGGTGATCTGTCGGTGGCGGCGACTCCGGTCCCTCACGCTGAGATCCTGGAGTTCGCTAAGCCGGCTTTGGCTAAAGAGGGCGTGAACCTCAAGGTCAAAGTGTTCACTGACTACGTTCAACCCAACGTACAAGTGGCGGAAAAGCGTCTGGACGCCAACTTCTTCCAGCACCAGCCTTACCTGGATGAGTTCAACAAATCCAAAGGCACTGACCTTGTCAGCGTAGCGGCCGTGCACCTTGAGCCGCTGGGTGCTTACTCCAGCAAACTCAAAAATCTTGATGAGCTTAAAGATGGCGCCACCGTGGTGATCCCGAACGATGCCACCAACGGCGGCCGTGCGCTGTTGCTGCTGGACAAGGCGGGGTTGATCAAGCTCAAGGATTCGAAAAACATCCTGTCGACGGTCAAGGACATTACCGAGAACCCTAAAAACCTGAAATTCCGCGAGCTCGAAGCAGCGACGATTCCACGCGTGCTGACCCAGGTTGATCTGGCGCTGATCAACACCAACTACGCGCTGGAAGCCAAGCTGAACCCGGAAAAAGACGCACTGGTCATTGAAGGCAGCGACTCGCCTTACGTGAACATCCTGGTTGCACGCCCGGACGACAAAGACTCTGAAGACATGAAAAAGCTGGTCGCTGCCCTGCACACGCCAGAAGTGAAAGCCTTCATTCTTGAGAAGTACAAAGGCGCCATCCTGCCGGCGTTCTGATACCGATGATCCGGGCAAACCCGATCCCCTTGTGGGAGCGGGCTTGCTCGCGATTCATACCATTGAATCCTGATGACACACCTTGGTGATCCCATCGCGAGCAAGCCCGCTCCCACCGATGTGTGTACTAATCCCTTACTTCCTCTCTACCAGCCCCGGCAACTGGGCAACCATCTTTTGCGTGTTGAACGGCGCGCGGATAAAACCACGTTGAGTGCCGTCAGGCCCGATCAGCGCCAGGTTACCGCTGTGATCCACGGTGTAGTTCGGCTTGCTGGTATCTGGCGGGATAAACGGGATGCTCACGGCGTTCGCCAATGTTTGCAGTTGCTCGGTTGAGCCCGGTGTCAGGCCGACAAATTGCGGGTCGAAGTAGCTCAGGTATTTTTTGAGCTGCTGCGGGGTGTCCCGGTTCGGGTCGACACTCACCAGCACCACTTGCAGCTTGTCCTGTACCGCTTTTGGCAGCTCGCTTTTGATCTGGCGCAACTGGGAAAGCGTGGTCGGGCAGATGTCCGGGCAGTAGGTGTAGCCAAAAAATAGCAGGCTCCACTTGTCCTTCAGCTCATTGATGAGCACCGGCTGACCGTCCTGGTTGGTCAGGGTGATGGCCGGCAGATGGCGACTTTGTGGCAGCAGAATAATCCCGGCCTCGGTCAGCGCCGTGTTGTTGCCCTGACTGCTGCGCGACATCAGGCTGTTGAAGATCAGCCCCATGATCAACGCCAGCAGCGCGACCAGGATAAAGACGTTTCTTTGGGTTTTAGTCATAGGTTCATCACAACGTAGTGGTCGATAAACAACGCGAGAAGACAGCGTACGTGAAGGCCGGGTTAACAGCCTGTGGCCCATTGCCACGGTACAACACTGATCGGTTAAGATGCGCGCCCAAAATGAAAACCTGACCCCCGCGACAAATGGCACTCACTGCCCGATTAAAAAATGACCGACAATACGCCCCCTGAAAAAAAGGCCCTCTTTTGCAGTGAGCGTCTTTTAAAGCACTTCCCTGATTCAGCGCCCCCCTTGGAGTTCCCATGAACACCGCCGATATTCGCGCGCAGATCTCGCGTGCCCAAGAACTTGATGCCAAAAGTGGCCTGCTCACCCGGCATTTGGCGACCCGCCTTCCCAACCTGCATTCGGCCATTCAGCTACCTGAACCCGATCGGAACGCGGTGATGACCCGTTTTGTCAGCGCCTATATCGACCAGGTGCCGGACTTGCTCGATGCAGCCCATGCGGTCGCTCGCGAGGCGGGTATCGAATCACAGATCGAGCCTGTGCTGAAAATTGCCGAGCAGTTTTTTGTTCAGCCCCCATCACTGCTGGACGGTCATGAAGGGCTAGAGGGCTTGCTCGACGAAGCGTACTTGGCGCATCGGTTGGTTGAAGAGGTCAACGATCTCTACATCAAGCACTTTCACCAGCCGTTGATTCCGCTGGACATGACCGTGGCCAACCTGATCGCCCATCAATTGGTCGGTGAAGCGTTTGCCAACCAGCTTGATGAGGCCGTGCACCACGCGGTGGATGAACTGCTCAATGAAGAAAGCTTTGCGCTGGAGTCGGTTGAAGCCTATCGCGACAAGCTCACCAGCCCGGACACGGGGGCTGCGTGGAAGCGTTGGCCGTGCCTGTCCAAGCAGTTGGGCGTCGGCCTGGCGTTGTAATCCCCCGCTTGCCTCGTGATCTTTTAACGGGCAAAAGATCGCGAGGCTCATGCCTGCAGTCCGGGGGTTAAAACCGGGCTTTAGGCGTTGCGCTCGGGATCGGGTTGGTTCCGTCCAGCGGGCGGAAAGTGCCGGTGTCGGCGTCGTAAGCCTTGATCGCGCTGGTCTCGATGTCATAGACCCAGCCATGAATGAACAAATGCCCGCTGGCCATGCGCGACGCCACGGACGGGTGGGTGCGCAAGTGTTGCAGTTGGGCGATCACGTTTTCTTCCGTCAGCACGTGCATGCTTTCGGACTCGTTGGCGCAGTTGCAGTTGTCCTGCACCATGGTTTTCGCCACTTCAACGTGATGCAGCCAGGCTTTTACCGTCGGCATCTTTTTCAGCGAGGCCGGGTTGAGTACAGCGCGCATCGCGCCGCAATCCGAATGCCCGCAAATGATGATGTGCTGCACGCCCAGTGCCAGCACCGCGTACTCAATGGCGGTGGAAACGCCACCGTTCATCTGGCCGTAAGGCGGAACGACGTTGCCCACATTACGCGTCACAAACAGATCGCCCGGTGCACTTTGAGTGATCAGTTCCGGGACGATGCGCGAGTCGGCGCAGGCAATAAACATCGCACGCGGGCTTTGTGCCGTGGCGAGTTTTTTGAAGAAGGCTTCCTGTTCAGGAAAGATCTCGTGATGGAAGTGTAAAAAACCATCGACGATGTGGTGCAAGGCCGCATCGGCACTTTCGGCGGGTGAAGTGTTGGCGGTAGAGGCAGTGGGTTGTGGTTTCTGCTTGTCGCTCATATAAATCCCCTGGGCAAAGTGGCACCGGATGTTACACGCACACACCGTAAAACTGTAGTCGCTGCCGCAGGCTGCGAAGGGTTGCGAAGCAACCCGTTTCTCAAAAACGCTGCAAACCTTCGCAGCCTTCGGCAGCGACTACACCAGCGACTACGCCATCAGGAAATATCGGCCAACGCGTACGCAGCTTCGGCCAGTTCCAGCTCATTGAACACCCGAACCCCGGCAGCGCTGAGCAGGGCAGCGGTCACGCCCTGGCCTGCCACTTTGGTGCCGCTGAAGCTGCCGTCGTAGGTCAGTCGATTGCCACACGACGGGCTGTTGGCCTTGAGGATAGCAATGCGAATGCCATGCTGTTTGACCAACTCCAGCGCCTGTTGGGCGCCGGACACAAAGGCTGCCGTCACGTCCTCGCCGTCAGTGGTGATGACCGGCGCGCGGCCGCTGAGGACTTCAACGCCTTGCCCGCCCGGAATTTCGGCCGCCGCACGCGGAGTGGGCAAGCCACCGGCGACTTCCGGGCACAGCGCTATCACGCGGCCTTCGTCCTGCCATTTCGCCAATTGGTCATAGGGGCCGCTGGCGCCGCCGTCATAGCGCACGCGATGGCCCAGCAGGCAGCGGCTGACCAGCACCTTGGCGCTCATAGCAGCACCTCGGTGGCGCGGCGTCGGAACCAGCCGGTCAATGACAGCCGGTCACGGGTGGCGGGCAGCACTTCATGGGGGATCTCGCCCGACAGAAACACCACCAGGCAGCCACCGGTCGGCAACACGTCGTAATCACCCCTGTCCTCAAGGTACATGCGCAAGTGCCCGCCGTGCTCAGGCAGCCAAGCCTGATTGAGGTAAAGCACCGCTGACACCATGCGTCGGTCGTCGTCGCGAAAGCGGTCCAGGTGCTTGAGGTAAAACGCACCGGGCGGGTAGAGCGCGAAGTGACTTTCAAAGTCCTCCAGGCCCAAAAAAAGCCTGCGATTCATGGCGATTCGCAGGCTTTCCATTAACCCTAAATAGTTGTCGCAGGCTAGAGCCTCTCCCGGCTCCAGCCATTGAATATGGTCGCCGCGGATACCCTCGCGAACCTCTTGCGCCGGGCCACGGCCAACGGCCGCCGGGGTCAATTCGCCCTCGGCTGCACGTTTATGGCACTCAGCCGCCAGTTCGAGGGTCAAAGCCTCGGGCAGAAAAATGTTTTGCTGTGACCATCCCTGCGCGTACAGGTCGTCGACGATGCGTAGCAACAGCGGGTGATCAGAGGGTATTTGCATGGCGCGCATAATATCGATACGCCCGAAAATCTGACAGCTCCGTCTAGCTGGCCACGCAGAAATATTTCATCTGGTCATTTAAAGCCGCTGGGGCGAGACGAATTCTCGACAAGTCCTACGCTGGCCCCGGACAATAGCGCCTAGCTGACAGGAGTCCTTCATGCGCCGCTTGTTTTTACTGTTAATGATGTGTTGTTCGTTACCCGCATGGGCAGACCACCTCGATGATCTATTCACCGTTGCCGGTTGGCCTGAGCAACGCGCGCATTTCACTGACGCCCTTAATGCCGCTCAAGAGCGCTACCGCAACAACTTGCCGCCTGCGGTTTACCAGGCGCTGGTCAACAACAGCAGCCAGCGTTTTGCCGCGCAGGCGATGGACCAGCGGGCCAAAGGGCAGATGCGCAAGAAGCTGCCGAATCCAGATCCAGCCCTGACTTTTTTCCAGTCAGAGCTGGGCCGTAAAATTGTCGCCGCTGAATTGCTGGCCACCCGCCGTGATCAGTTGGCCAAGCACGCGCAAGGTTTGCCGCGCGTTGAGGCCAGCGCCACGCGGCAGTTGCTGATTAACCATTTGTCCAACGCCTTGCCGGCGAGCGAGGCGGGGGCCGAGGTCACGCTGGCCATTGCCGGTGTGGCGGCAGACAGCCTGAGTGCAATGATTCCTGGCCTGCTGGGCAGCACACAGGTACAAGGCGCGCTCAACAGCCAGCGCCAGCGGCTGATGGAGCAGATCGCAGGGGAGCTGGATAACACGTTGCTGTACGTGTACCGCGACTTGTCGGACCCGGAGCTGGAAGAGTTTGTGACGTTCGCGGAGTCGCCTGACGGCAAAACCTACTACCTGGCCGCATTGGCCGCGATCCGCGCCGGTTTGGCCGTAGGGCAAAGCACTTCAAGCCTGGCCCAATAACGGTGCGTTAAACCAGCACCTGACGGGTGCTGGCAATGTACTCATGCACGAGCTTCTCCGCGCTGGGGTGAATCATCTCCAGCGGGCGACGGCCATTGGGGCAGGGCAGCGTTGGCGTGGTGCCGAACAGGCGGCAAATAAGCGGGCGTTCGTCATACACCGTGCAGCCGTTCGGCCCCAGGTGCACACAGTTCAGCTCATTCAGGGCGGCTTCTTGCTCGGCTGCGGTCTTGCGCGGCAAACGGGCCATTTCTTCCGATGACGTGGTCACAGGCCCACAGCAGTCATGGCAACCCGGCACGCATTCAAACGACGGAATTTGCTGCCTGAGAAAGCGGATTTTATGACTGTTGCAGCTCATTTATTGCCCGTCGCACGTGAAAAGGCCGCAGAGTCTGCCTGAAAAGCGGCGGCCTAGACAGCACCGTACGGCCGGTCTTGCCCCTCGCGATTGGCACGGCTTATGCTCTGTAAAATTTTCCAAACATAAACAATCAGGATTACGCACATGAGCGCCCCCGTTCAGCGCAGCCAGCACACCGCCTCTTATTACGCCGCCAGCAGCTTGTCGCAGCCTGACCATCCGGTGTTGCAAGGTGACGTGGTGGCCGATGTGTGCGTGGTCGGTGGCGGGTTTTCCGGGTTGAACACAGCGCTGGAACTGGCCGAGCGCGGCATGAGCGTGGTCCTGCTTGAAGCCCATAAAATCGGTTGGGGCGCCAGCGGGCGTAACGGCGGACAACTGATTCGCGGCGTCGGCCATGGCCTGGACCAGTTTGAAGGGGTAATCGGCAAAGACGGCGTGCGGCAAATGAAGATGATGGGGCTGGAGGCCGTGGAGATCGTCCGCCAGCGCGTCGAGCGGTTCAACATCGCCTGCGACCTGACCTGGGGTTACTGCGACCTGGCCAACAAGCCCCGTGACCTCGAAGGCTTTGCCGAAGAAGCGCAAGAACTCCGCGATTTGGGCTATCGCCATGAAACCCGCTTGCTGCAAGCCAACGAAGTGCACACCGTGGTGGGTTCGGAACGATACGTGGGCGGGTTTATCGACATGGGTTCGGGCCACCTGCACCCGCTCAACCTGGCCCTGGGTGAGGCCGCCGCTGCGGCGCAACTGGGCGCAAAATTGTTCGAACACTCGGCCGTCACCCGCATCGATTACGGCCCCGAAGTGCGCGTGCACACCGCGCAAGGTTCAGTCCGGGCGAAAACCCTGGTGCTGGGCTGCAACGCTTACCTTCAGGGTTTGAACCCGCACCTCAGCGGGAAAGTTCTCCCAGCAGGCAGCTACATCATTGCCACCGAGCCGTTGACCCAAGCCCAGGCCCACGCCTTGCTGCCGCAAAACATGGCGGTGTGCGATCAGCGCGTGGCGCTGGATTACTACCGGCTCTCGGCAGATCGCCGCTTGCTGTTCGGCGGTGCTTGCCATTACTCGGGCCGCGACCCGCAGGACATTGGCGCTTACATGCGGCCCAAAATGCTGGACGTGTTTCCGCACCTTAAAGACGTGAAGATCGATTACCAGTGGGGCGGCATGATCGGGATTGGCGCCAACCGTTTGCCGCAAATTGGCCGCCTGCCGGATCAACCCAATGTGTATTACGCCCAGGCCTACTCAGGCCACGGGGTGAACGCCACGCACCTGGCGGGCAAGTTGCTGGCCGAAGCCATCAGCGGCCAGCACAGCACCGGTTTTGATCTGTTCAATCAGGTGCCGCACATCACCTTCCCGGGCGGCAAATACCTGCGCTCGCCGTTGCTGGCGCTGGGCATGCTCTGGCACCGGCTCAAAGAACTCGCCTGATTACTGTAGGCGCGAGCTTGCCTCGCGATCTTTTGATCTTTTTAAAGCTCGCGAGGCAAGCTCGCTCCTACAGGGATTGTGTCAAGAGCGCCAAAACGGTTTTCGGCCTTCGTGTTTGGCCACTTCGGCACTCAAGCCCACGTCTTGCAGTTGCTGCGCGTCCAGCTTGCGCAAGGCGCGGCGGGTGCGGGAGCGATGCCAGAACAGACTCCAGCGCCCTAGGTGCGTGGGCTGGCTGTTAGGTCTCGGGTGTCCATCGCTAAAGGCATTCATCGCGCAGCTCCTTTTGACTCCATTGCATTGAGTCAGCATGATGGCCCTGCGCCGAAAACCATGACAGATTCAGCATTCGGCTATTAATTGCATACAGATGCGGGCTTTTGAGCGCTGAATCCTTGGTTTTTGCCTGATCTGTACTGGTCGTCCTTTCGAGAGTGCCGCCATGACCCTATACATCAACCTCGCCGAGTTGCTGGGTACACGCATCAAGCAGGGCTTTTACCGACCGGGCGACCGCTTGCCGTCGGTGCGGGCCTTGAGCGTCGAGCACGGTGTCAGTCTGAGCACGGTGCAGCAGGCGTATCGCGTGCTGGAGGACCAGGCACTGGCGTCGCCGCGCCCCAAATCAGGTTATTTCGTACCAATGGAGCGCGAGTTGCCCGCCTTGCCGGGCATGGGCAAACCGGCGCAGCGTCCGGTCGAGATTTCGCAGTGGGAGCAGGTGCTGGAGCTGGTGCGTTCGGTGCCGCAAAAAGACGTCATACAGCTGGGGCGCGGTATGCCGGACGTGTACACGCCGACCATCAAGCCGCTGCTGCGCAGCCTCGCGCAAATCAGCCGGCGCCTCGATTTGCCCGGCCTGTATTACGACAACGTCTACGGCGTGTTGGCCCTGCGTGAGCAAATCGCGCGCTTGTTGCTCGATTCAGGCTGCCAACTGGGGCCCCAGGACCTGGTGATCACCACCGGCTGCCACGAAGCCCTGTCCTGCAGCATTCGGGCGGTGTGTGAGCCGGGCGATATTGTTGCGGTTGACTCGCCGAGCTTTCATGGCGCCATGCAAACCCTCAAGGGTCTGGGCATGAAAGCGCTGGAGATTCCTACCGACCCGCTCACCGGCATCAGCCTCGAAGCGCTGGAACTGGCGCTGGAGCAGTGGCCGATCAAGGCGATTCAGGTCACCCCCAGTTGCAACAACCCGCTGGGCTATATCATGCCCGAGGCCCGTAAGCGGGCGCTGGTGGCGTTGGCGCAGCGCTTTGATGTGGCGATTATCGAAGACGATGTGTACGGCGAACTGGCCTACACCTACCCGCGCCCGCGTACGGTGAAGTCGTTCGACGATGATGGCCGCGTGCTCTTGTGCAGTTCATTTTCCAAGACCCTGGCCCCCGGCCTGCGCGTGGGCTGGGTCGCGCCGGGACGGTATCTGGAGCGGGTGCTGCACATGAAATACATCAACACCGGCTCAACGGCGCCACACCCGCAACTGGCCGTGGCCGAGTTCTTGAAAAACGGACATTTCGAGCCCCATTTGCGCAAGATGCGCACGCAATACCAGCGTAATCGCGACTTGATGCTCGGTTGGGTCAGCCGCTATTTCCCGCCGGGCACCCGCGCCAGCCGACCTCAGGGCAGCTTTTTGCTCTGGCTGGAGCTGCCGGACGGTTTTGACAGTTTGCGCCTCAACCGCGCGCTGCTGGCACAAGGCGTACAGATTGCCGTGGGCAGTATTTTTTCGGCGTCCGGCAAGTACCGTCATTGTTTACGAATGAACTACGCTGCCAAACCAACGCTCCAGATCGAAGAAGCGGTGCGTAAAGTCGGTGAAGCTGCCAGCGCGCTGTTGGCGCAAGCCGCAAATCATGCCGAGCATTAATGGGGCACCACACGTTGAAATCACTGTGCATATTGCTGTTCGCGTTGTGGCTGGGAGGGTGTAGCACCGTGCAAGTCAACCGTGAGCCGAGCCAGGCATTACCGGCGTCGGGCTCGGCCTTTGGCCGTTCGATTCTGGATCAGGCGGCGGCGTATCAAGGCCGTTCGGGGTTTCGTTTATTGCCCAGAGGCAGTGAAGCGTTTTGGGCACGCGCCGAGCTGATCCGCAATGCGCAGACCAGCCTTGATCTGCAGTACTACATCGTCCATGACGGGCTTAGTACGCGCATGTTGATCGACGAATTGCTCAAGGCCGCGGATCGCGGGGTGCGCGTGCGCATCTTGCTGGATGACACTGCCAGCGACGGGCTGGACGACATTCTGGCGACCCTTGCGGCTCATCCCAACATTCAGATTCGCCTGTTCAACCCGCTGCAACTGGGCCGCAGTACTGGCGTGACCCGGGCCATGGGGCGGCTGTTCAACCTGTCGCGCCAGCACCGGCGCATGCACAACAAGCTGTGGCTGGCCGACAACAGCGTGGCGATTGTGGGTGGGCGCAATCTGGGCGATGAGTATTTCGATGCTGAACCGGATTTGAACTTCACCGACATCGACCTGCTCAGTGTGGGGCCGGTGGCTGAGCAGTTGGGACACAGCTTTGACCAGTACTGGAACAGCGCGCTGAGCCAGCCGATTGGCGATTTTGTTTCTTCGCGGCTGTCCCATGTGGAGTTGACCAAGGCCCGTGGCGCGCTGGAGGCTTCGCTCAAACAGTCTAAGGCGGCGCATCAGGCGCTGTATCAGCAGCTCGCCGCTTACGAAACCGATCCGCAACTGGACGTGTGGCGCAGCGAGTTGATCTGGGCGTGGAACCAGGCGCTGTGGGATGCGCCGAGCAAGGTGCTGGCGGAGGGCGAGCCGGATCCGCACTTATTGCTGACCACCCAATTGGCCCCGGACCTTTCCGGGGTCAACAAAGAGCTGATTTTGATTTCGGCGTACTTTGTGCCCGGTGAGACGGGCTTGGTGTACCTGACCGGGCGCGCCGATGCCGGGGTTGATGTGCGTTTGTTGACCAACTCGCTGGAAGCCACGGACGTGCCGATTGTGCACGGTGGCTACGCGCCGTATCGCAAGGCGCTGCTGGAACATGGGGTCAAGCTGTATGAGCTGCGCCGTCAGCCGGGGAGCACGGGCGGCAGCGGGTTGCACCTGTTCAAGCCGGGCTTGAGTTCTGATTCGAGTTTGCACAGCAAGGCGATGATCTTCGATCAGCGCAAGTCGTTTATCGGCTCGTTCAATTTTGACCCGCGCTCGGGCTTGTGGAACACCGAAGTCGGCGTGCTGGTGGACAGCCCGGAACTGGCCGCCCAGGCGCGCGACCTGGCCTTGCAAGGTATGTCGCACGCGTTGAGTTATGAGCCTGTGCTGGAGAAAGGGCAGATCGTCTGGGTGACCGAAGATCACGGCCAGTTGCACAGCCTGACCCGCGAGCCGGGCAGTTGGTGGCGCCGGCTAAATGCATGGTTCAGCAAGACGGTTGGGCTGGAAAAGATGTTGTAGTGCTAGGTGGCGGTTTGCTCTGCCCCGAATGCGCCTTGGCGCAGCACCAATATCACCAGGCCAAATGCTCCGGCGGCCATAAACAGTGGCAAGGCGTGGCCGCTGATCCATTGGCTGCCCGCGCCTGCGGCCAGCGGCCCGATCAGGCAGCCAATGCCCCACAACTGTGCCACGTGGGCGTTGGCCCGCACCAGCGCGTCGTCGCGGTAGCGTTCGCCAATCAAGATCAGCGACAAGGTAAACAGCCCGCCCGCGCTGGCGCCGAATATCACCCACAGTGGCCAGATCAGCAGGGTGTTGAGCAGTAGCGGCACCGCCAGGCTCGACAGCATCAGCAGGACCGCGCAGCCGGTAAACAGCGAGCGCCGTGACACGCGGTCAGCCAGCGCGCCAATCGGCAGTTGCAGCAGGGCGTCGCCCACCACCACGGTGCTGACCATTGCCAGTGCGATGTCGGCGGTAAAGCCTTGGCGCAGGCAGTAGATGGGCAGCAACGTCAGAATCATCGCCTCAAAGGCGGCAAACAGCGCCACGGCCCACGCAATGGCTGGCAAGCCGCGACAAAACTCCAGCAAATCCTTGAAGGTCACGCGGTACGCTTCGGTGACGGGCGCGCCGTCGCGGCCCAGCAACAGCAAGGGCGCCAGTGTCAGCAGGGCCACGCCGATCCAGAAGCCGTAGTCGCCCTCAGAGCCCACCACGCCCAGCAACAGCGGCCCGGACAGTTGGCTGAGGGCGTACGCGCAGCCATACAGCGCGACCAGGCGGCCGCGCCATTGCTCGACCACCAGTTGGTTGATCCAGCTTTCGCCCAAAATAAAAATGACCGTGAGTACCACCCCGATCAGCAGGCGCAGCACCAGCCACACCGGGTAGCTGGGCAGCAACGCCAGCACGCCGATGGACAGGGCGCCCGCCCATAAGCACAGACGCATCAGGGCCGGTGTGCCCACGCGCGCCGCGAGCTTGCTGGCCACGCTGGCGCCTACCAGCACGCCGATGGCCGGCATGGCGGCCATGACGCCAATGGCAAACCCGCCGTAGCCCCAGCTTTCGAGCCGGAACGACACCAGCGGCATGCTCACGCCCAGCGCCAAACCGACGCTGAGCACAGAGGCCAGCACGGCAAAATAGGTCGCCCAACGCATGTCTGTGCTCCAAAAAAAGGTCAATGCAATGTGAGAGCGGGCTTGCCCGCGATGCCAGCGCAGCGAAGCGCCAGTATCGCGGGCAAGCCCGCTCCCACAGGGTGTTACACGTGTTGTGTTACAGCTTGATCCAGGTGGATTTCAGCTCTGTGTATTTGTCGAACGCGTGCAGCGACTTGTCGCGACCGTTACCCGACTGTTTGAAGCCGCCAAACGGCGCGGTCATGTCGCCGCCATCGTACTGGTTGACCCACACGCTGCCCGCGCGCAGGGCTTTGGCAGTCAGGTGCGCCTTGGAGATGTCCGCTGTCCACACCGCTGCGGCCAGGCCGTATGGCGTGTCGTTGGCAATCTGGATGGCTTCGGCGGCGGTGTCGAAAGCAATCACCGACAGGACGGGGCCGAAGATTTCTTCCTGGGCGATTTTCATCGCGTTGCTCACGCCGTCAAAAATGGTCGGCTCAACGTAGGTGCCGCCGGTTTCCTGAAGGATCTGCTTGCCGCCGGTGACCAGTTTGGCACCTTCGCTGTGGCCCGACTGGATGTACGACAGCACGGTGTTCATTTGCTGAGTGTCGACCAGCGCGCCCACGGTGGTCGATGGGTCCAGCGGGTTGCCCGGCTTCCACTCTTTGAGCGCTTCGATAACCAGCGGCAAGAAGGTGTCTTTGATCGAACGCTCGACCAGCAGGCGGGAACCTGCGGTGCAGACTTCGCCCTGGTTGAAGGCAATGGCGCTGGCCGCCGCCTTGGCTGCAGCGTGCAGGTCCGGGGCGTCGGCAAAGACGATGTTCGGGCTCTTGCCGCCGGCTTCGAGCCAGACGCGCTTCATGTTGGACTCGCCCGAGTAAATCAGCAGTTGCTTGGCGATTTTGGTCGAGCCGGTGAACACCAGGGTGTCGACGTCATTGTGCAAGGCCAGCGCCTTGCCGACGGTGTGGCCGTAGCCTGGCAGCACGTTCAGCACGCCAGCAGGAATACCGGCTTCAACGGCCAGCGCAGCGATGCGGATGGCGGTCAGCGGGGATTTTTCGGACGGTTTGAGGATCACCGAGTTACCGGTCGACAGGGCCGGACCGAGTTTCCAGCAGGCCATCATCAGGGGGAAGTTCCACGGCACGATGGCGCCAACCACGCCCACTGCTTCGCGGGTAACCAGGCCGAGCTGATTGTGCGGGGTGGCGGCCACTTCGTCGTAAATCTTGTCGATGGCCTCACCGCTCCAGCTCAGGGCATTGGCAGCGCCTGGCACGTCGATGTTCAGCGAGTCGCTGATCGGTTTGCCCATGTCCAGGGTTTCAAGCAGGGCCAGCTCTTCGGCGTGTTGCTTGAGCAGGCCGGCAAAGCGGATCATCACGGCTTTACGTTTGGCTGGCGCCAGGCGGGACCAGGCACCCGATTCGAAGGTCGCACGCGCGTTTTCGACAGCGCGTTGGGCGTCTGCGCTATCGCAACTGGCGACCTTGCCCAGCAAGCGGCCATCGACCGGGCTGAGGCACTCGAACGTTTCTTTGGAGACCGCGTCGGTGTATTCACCGTTGATGAAGGCGCGACCTTCGATTTTCAGCTGTTGGGCACGTTGTTCCCAGTCACTACGCGTCAGGGTGGTCATTCGAGTGTCCTCCTCTTTATTGAAATACCTACGCCAGCGCGAGTGTAGCGTGGCGTGTCCGGAATGCTGGCCAATCATCCAGAATGATCGGCACGAGGCATGCGCCACCCTAAACCAGTGTCCCGGGGACTTTCAATATATTTGACAGAGAGGTCGTAAACAGCATGGCTTGTTCGTTTTAATAAACATAGACTTCAGGCTTTCACGCCTATCACGCTGTTATTTCGGGGGGATCAATCAATGAGCATTGAAAACGTCGTCGACTTCAACACCGCCAATACCCAAGCCGAGCGCTACACCCCGGCCCCCGAGAAGCTCTTGAAGGGCAACCCTGAGCAGGTCTTGCATAACCATTACGCCAGTGACTGTGGGCAATTAAATGCCGGCATGTGGGAAAGCGACGTGGGCCAGTGGGAGGTCAATTTCACTGAGCATGAATATTGTGAAATTGTGCAGGGCGTTTCGGTATTGCGTGACCGAGAAGGTAACGCCAAGACCCTGCGGGCGGGTGATCGTTTTGTCATCCCGGCGGGGTTCAAGGGCACGTGGGAAGTGCTTGAGCCATGTCGGAAGTTTTACGTGGCCTTTGAGCAGAAGGCCTGAGACGCCCTGTTTAGAGCCATCAAAAGCCCTGCCATTCACGGATGGCAGGGCTTTTTTATTGTTCGTCAACAGGTGCGTGGTGCACAGATCTTGAAACAGCTGGCCCCGGCCTGCCGGGTCAATCTGAGCCAGTCTCTAAAGGCGAAGGCGGCTCACGGAATGAGTACGCCGTGACGGGTGATTTCACCTTTCACACTTATTAGGTAAGGATGATTTATGACTGCTTTTACAACGTTAAAAGGTGTATTGCTGGCAGGTGCTGTGGCTTTGGGTGCTGTGCCTTTAACCGCTGTGGCGAACGAAAACGGCAAGTGCAACACCAACCTGGTGATCAACTACCTTGTTCCACCTCAGGCGACACCTGAGGTCGTCGAATTTTTGCGCACCAGCTACGGCGCCAAAGATGTTCGTATCGAGCATCCGGGCAAAGGTTACACCAAAGAGTACAACGCATACCGCCTGCGCGTGCTGGTCGATGACCAGAACCGAGTGGGTAGCCAGATCTGCGGTTAAACCCGCATTGGCTGTTCTGTAGGCAACAAAAAAGGCCCGTATCGTGAGATAGGGGCCTTTTTTGTAGAAGAAAAAACCAATTACTTGATTTTGGCTTCTTTGTAGATAACGTGCTTGCGAACCCGCGGATCGAATTTTTTGATTTCGATTTTGTCCGGAGTGGTGCGCTTGTTCTTATCTGTGGTGTAGAAATGGCCTGTACCAGCGCTCGACACCAAACGGATCAATTCACGCATGATTAGCTCCCTTAGATCTTGCCAGCGCGACGGATTTCGGCCAGCACGACAGTGATGCCACGCTTGTCGATGATACGCATGCCTTTGGCAGATACGCGCAGACGCACGAAACGTTTCTCTTCTTCAACCCAGAAGCGGTGATGCTGCAGGTTCGGCAGGAAACGACGACGGGTTTTGTTATTTGCGTGGGAAATGTTATTCCCAGTCACCGGACCCTTACCGGTAACTTGACAGACTCTCGACATGCCTCAGCCCTCTAAAACCACATGCCCAACCCGGCATGGGTTGGCCGCTTAATCTCTCAGTCATTTGGCGCCAGGCGCCGCGTTTCTTTAAGGGTCTTACCGGCTACACCTACAAACGAAGGAACCGGGCCCCTAGAAAAGAGCGCTGCTTTATACCAGAAAGACTAAAGCGCAACAACATGCAGTGTGATTTCTAGTGATTAATAAAGGCCGCATTCTAGCTGCAATCCACGGTAAAGCCTATGCCGAACGTGCGGCGACCGCTCGTCGCGAGATGAAAGGTTTCAGGTGAGGTGCAGGCCAATCTCGATACGGGCCTTGCGTCTGAGAACCAGAATCAGGAGGCACCGAGGGTATTCGATGCTATTAAAAAGTAGTCATTTGGCAATCAGAACACTAGGGTAGGCGTTTTCCAGACTGCACTTGCAGATGGGCCAACGACTTGCAAAGGAATCAGAATATGCGTCTCGCTGCTGCCCCCTTTTTGCTCACCCTGTGCCTGAGCCCGTTGGCTCATGCAGCCACCTTGAGTGTGTGCACCGAGGCAAGCCCGGAAGGGTTCGATGTAGTGCAGTACAACTCGCTCACCACCACCAATGCCTCGGCAGACGTGCTGATGAACAGCCTGGTGAACTATGACGCCACAGCGGCCAAGTTGGTGCCGGGCCTGGCGCAAAGCTGGTCAGTGTCGCCTGACGGCCTTGTGTACGAGTTCAAGCTGCACCCCGGGGTCAAGTTCCACACCACGCCTTACTTTACGCCGACGCGTGAGTTGAACGCCGATGACGTGCGTTTCAGCTTCGAGCGCATGCTCGACCCGGCCAACCCGTGGCACAAGGTGGCGCAGAGCGGCTTCCCGCATGCGCAGTCGCTGCAATTGCCCGAGTTGATCAAGAAGATTGAAACCCCGGATCCGCTGACGGTGCGTTTTACTCTCAGCCACCCGGACTCCACCTTCCTGCCGGCCTTGAGCATGGGCTTTGCGTCGATCTATTCAGCTGAATACGCCGACAAATTGCTCAAGGCGGGGACCCCTGAACTGATGAACAGCCAGCCGATCGGGACGGGGCCATTTGTGTTCAGCCGCTATCAGAAGGATGCCGTGGTGCGCTACAAGGCCAACCCGGACTATTTCGCTGGCAAACCTGCGGTTGACGCACTGATTTTTGCCATCACCCCGGATGCCAACGTGCGGTTGCAAAAACTGCGGCGCAACGAGTGCCAGATCGCCCTCTCGCCTAAACCGCTAGATGTCGATGCGGCCCTCAAGGACACCACCCTGGCCGTCGCGCAAACGCCTGCCTTTATGACCGCGTTCGTGGCCATCAACAGTCAGCATCCGCCGCTGGATAAACCTGAAGTGCGGCAGGCCATCAATTTGGCGTTCGATAAGGACACGTACCTCAAGGCGGTGTTCGAAAACAGCGGGCAGGCGGCCAACGGCATTTACCCGCCTAACACCTGGGGCTACGCCAAAAACCTGCCGGGTTATGCCCATGACCCGCAAAAGGCCAAAGAGCTGTTGGCCAAAGCGGGCCTCAAGGACGGCTTTAAAACCACGATCTGGACGCGTCCGACCAGCAGCGTGCTGAACCCCAACCCAAGCCTGGGGGCGCAGTTGTTGCAGGCGGATCTGGCGAAGATTGGCGTTCAGGCGGATATCCGCGTGATCGAGTGGGGCGAGTTGATTCGTCGCGCCAAGGCGGGCGAGCACGATCTGCTGTTTATGGGCTGGGCGGGTGATAACGGTGACCCGGACAACTTCCTGACGCCGCAGTTTTCATGTGCAGCGGTGAAGTCCGGGACCAACTTTGCCCGCTACTGCGACAAAACCCTCGACACGCTGATCAGTCAGGGCAAAACCATCAGCGATCAGGACAAGCGCAGCGCGCTGTATCAAAAGGCTCAGGCAGAGATTCAGCAGCAGGCTTTGTGGCTGCCGCTGGCACATCCAACGGCCTACGCGTTAACCCGTAAAGACGTACAGGGTTATCAGGTAAGCCCGTTTGGACGTCAGGACTTTTCGACGGTTAGCGTGAAGCCTTAAGCGTCACATCCAACCGTGTTCGACCATCGACAGCGGCTCACCTTCACCGACAATGAAGTGATCCAGCACCCGCACTTCGATCAGATCCAGCGCCTCCGTGAGGCGCTGGGTCAGGGTGCGGTCGGCCTGGCTGGGCTCTGAATTGCCGGACGGGTGGTTATGACAAAAAATAACGGCCGCCGCGTTGTGCGCCAGGGCCCGTTTGACCACTTGGCGCGGGTAAACGCTGGCGCTGTCGATCGACCCTCTGAACAGCACTTCAAAGGCGAGCATGCGGTGTTTGGAGTCCATAAACAGGCAGCCGAACACTTCGTGGGGCTCGTGGCGCAGCAAGGATTTCAGGTAGTCGCGAACCGCCTGCGGGCTCTCTAGGGCGGAGTCCCGACGCAGACGCTCGGCCAAGTGGCGGCGGCCCATTTCCAGCACTGCTTGCAGTTGGGTGAACTTGGCGGGGCCGAGCCCGAGCTGGCGACTGAACGCTCCCAAATCTGCCTCCAGCAAGGCGCGCAAGCTGCCGAATTCGGTGAGTAAATGCCGCGCCAGATCGACAGCACTTTTGCCCGAAACCCCGGTGCGCAGGAAGATTGCCAGCAGTTCGGCATCCGAAAGGCTGGCCGATCCGTGTTCCAAAAGTTTCTCGCGCGGGCGCTCAGCCGCAGGCCAATTTCTGATACTCATGACACCTCCGTGTGTGGGTGCGCCGCTGTTCCGTAGCAAGCGCTGTGTTATCTTAGCCCATCATTTTTGCGTGGCATTTGGCCATTTTCCGCGCAGTCATCATCGAACTAGAAGGCAGGCCTATGCAGCGGCTGTATCGAAAACGCATTGTTTTGGGCGTCGGCGGCGGCATTGCTGCTTACAAGAGTGCAGAGCTGGTTCGCCGCCTGCTGGACCAAGGCGCAGAAGTGCGCGTGGTCATGACGCGCGGCGGCAGTGAATTCATCACCCCGTTGACCATGCAGGCCTTGTCTGGACACCCCGTTCATCTGGATTTGCTCGACCCGGCGGCAGAAGCGGCCATGGGCCATATCGAGCTGGCTAAATGGGCCGACCTGGTGCTGATCGCCCCGGCCACTGCAGACTTGATCGCCCGTCTGGCTCAAGGCCTGGCCAATGATTTGCTGACCACGCTGGTGCTGGCCACGGACGCCACAGTGGCCATTGCCCCGGCCATGAACCAGGCCATGTGGCGCGACCCAGCCACCCAAGCCAACACCCAATTGCTTCAGAGCCGCGGCCTCAAGGTGTTTGGCCCAGCTTCCGGCAGCCAGGCCTGCGGCGACGTGGGTTTTGGCCGCATGCTCGAAGCCGATGACCTGGTGCACTGCGCGGCCGAGTGCTTCCAGCATCTGGCGTTGACCGGCAAGCACGTGCTGATCACGGCAGGCCCGACCCAAGAGAACATCGACCCGGTGCGCTACATCACCAACCACAGCTCCGGGAAAATGGGCTTTGCCCTGGCCGAAGCAGCGGTTGAGGCGGGCGCCCGCGTCACGCTGATCACCGGCCCCGTGCATTTGCCTACGCCTGATCGCGTCAGCCGCATTGACGTTGTCAGCGCCCGCGACATGCTCGCCGCGTGTGAGGCTGCGATCCCGTGTGACGTGTTTATCGCGTCGGCTGCGGTTGCGGATTACCGCCCGGAAGTCGTTGCCCCGCAAAAACTCAAGAAAGACCCTACGAAAGGCGACGGCCTGCTGCTGCAAATGGTGCGCAACCCAGACATTCTGGCCACCATTGCAACGCGCCCGGACCGCCCTTTTAGTGTCGGCTTTGCCGCAGAGACCGAGCACCTGCTCGATTACGCCGCGCGCAAGCTGAAAGACAAAAATCTCGACCTGATTGTGGCCAACGATGTGGCTAACCCCAGCATCGGCTTCAACAGCGAAGAGAACGCCTGCAGCGTGATTGACCGCGACCTGCATGCCACCGTATTTGCCCAGACCAGCAAGGGCAAGATTGCCCGCCAGCTGATCACTTTTATCGCCGAACGTCTGAACCAGGTTTAACTCGAATGCACGCTTTGCAAGCCAAAATCCTTGATCCACGCATTGGTACCGAATTCCCGCTGCCGCAATACGCCACCCCTGGCTCCGCAGGTCTTGATCTGCGCGCCATGCTCAAAGAAGACACCGTGCTGGAACCGGGCCAAACCCTGTTGATCCCGACCGGACTATCGGTGTACATCGGCGATCCGGGCCTGGCTGCGTTGATCCTGCCGCGCTCGGGCCTGGGCCACAAACATGGCATCGTGCTGGGTAATCTGGTGGGTCTGATCGACTCCGATTACCAGGGCGAGTTGATGGTGTCGTGCTGGAACCGTGGTCAAACGGCCTTCAACATCACCATCGGCGAGCGCATTGCTCAACTGGTGCTGGTGCCGGTGGTGCAGGCGCACTTTGAGTTGGTCGAGGAGTTCGACGAAAGCCAGCGTGGTGCTGGCGGTTTCGGGCATTCCGGCACTCTCTAACCCTTATTCGCGTTCCCCACACTCTTCAAGAATGGAGTCTTCCCTGTAATGAGCAGCCCTGCTTCGGTCGCCCCCAACTTCCCTGACACCATTTTTCGCGCCTATGACATTCGCGGTGTGGTGCCGCAAACATTGACCGCTGAAACCGCCTACTGGATTGGCCGCGCCATTGGTTCCGAGAGCCTGGCCAAAGGCGAGCCCCACGTGTCGATCGGCCGTGACGGTCGTTTGTCTGGCCCGGCGCTGGTCGAGCGTTTGATCCAGGGCGTTGCTGACAGCGGTTGCCACGTCAGCGATGTGGGCCTGGTGCCCACGCCTGCGCTGTACTACGCGGCCAACGTGTTGGCGGGCAAGTCGGGCGTGATGCTCACCGGTAGCCATAACCCGTCGAACTACAACGGTTTCAAAATCGTGATCGCCGGTGACACCCTGGCCAACGAGCAGATTCAGGCGCTGCACACGCGCCTGAAAACCAACGACCTGACGTGGGGCGAAGGCAGTATCGAGCGCGTTGATATTTTGTCGCGCTACGCCGATGAAATTGTCAAAGACATCAAGCTGGCCAAGAAGCTCAAGGTCGTGGTCGATTGCGGTAACGGCGCTGCCGGCGTGATCGCGCCGCAACTGCTGGAGGCGCTGGGCTGTGAGGTGATCCCGCTGTTCTGCGAGGTGGACGGTAACTTCCCGAACCACCACCCGGACCCGGGCAAACCTGAAAACCTAGTAGACCTGATCGCCAAGGTAAAAGAAACCAATGCCGACCTGGGCCTGGCCTTTGACGGCGACGGCGACCGTGTCGGCGTGGTGACCAACACCGGCACCATGGTGTTTCCGGACCGCTTGCTGATGCTGTTTGCCCAGGACGTTCTGGAGCGCAACCCGGACGCCGAGATCATCTTCGATGTGAAGTGCACTCGCCGCCTGACCCCGCTGATCAAGGAATACGGTGGTCGCCCAATGATGTGGAAGACCGGGCATTCGTTAATCAAGAAGAAGATGAAAGCGACCGGCGCCTTGCTGGCCGGTGAAATGAGCGGGCATATCTTTTTCAAAGAGCGCTGGTTCGGGTTTGATGACGGCATTTACAGCGCTGCGCGCCTGCTGGAGATCCTCAGCAAACAACAGCAGACCGCTGAAGAACTGTTTGAGACCTTCCCGAACGATATTTCTACGCCAGAAATCAATATCGATGTGACGGATGAGAGCAAATTCAGCATCATTGAAGCCCTGCATGACGCCCAATGGGGTGAAACCGCCGAGCTGACGTCGATTGACGGCGTGCGCGTCGACTATCCACAAGGCTGGGGCCTGGTTCGCGCGTCCAACACCACGCCGGTGCTGGTGCTGCGATTTGAGGCTGATACCGAGGCCGAACTGCAACGCATCAAGGATGTTTTCCACGCTCAACTCAAGCGTGTGGCACCTGATCTTCAACTACCGTTTTGATCGACTGAGTTTTACCGGAGCCCTGAATGACCCTCGAACGTGATGCCGCCTCTAACGTCGCCAAGGTTTTGTCCGAAGCGCTGCCTTACATTCGCCGCTATGTCGGCAAGACGCTGGTCATCAA
Source organism: Pseudomonas sp. HY2-MNA-CIBAN-0224 (assembly GCF_040310285.1). NCBI lineage: Bacteria > Pseudomonadati > Pseudomonadota > Gammaproteobacteria > Pseudomonadales > Pseudomonadaceae > Pseudomonas > Pseudomonas sp. HY2-MNA-CIBAN-0224. The sequence continues at coordinate 48,287 of NZ_JBEOPQ010000011.1, forward strand.
GTACGGCGGCAACGCGATGGAAAACGATGACCTGAAAACCGGTTTTGCGCGCGACATCGTGCTGATGAAAGCGGTGGGTATCCACCCGGTCGTGGTCCACGGTGGCGGCCCGCAAATCGGTGATCTGCTCAAGCGTTTGTCCATCGAGAGTCATTTTATCGACGGCATGCGCGTGACCGACTCGCAAACCATGGACGTTGTTGAAATGGTCCTGGGCGGTCATGTGAACAAGGAAATCGTCAACCTGATCAACCGTCATGGCGGCAGCGCTATCGGGCTGACCGGCAAAGATGCCGGTTTGATCCAGGCCAAAAAGATGGTGGTGAAGCGCCAGACTCCTGAAATGACCACGCCTGAAATCATCGACTTCGGTCATGTGGGCGAAGTCACCGGGATCAACACCGACTTGCTCAACATGCTGACCAAGGGTGACTTCATCCCGGTCATTGCGCCGATTGGTGTGGGCCCGGACGGCGAGTCGTACAACATCAACGCTGACTTTGTGGCGGGCAAAGTGGCTGAGGCACTGAAAGCTGAAAAGCTGATGCTGCTCACCAACATTGCCGGCTTGATGGACAAGGAAGGTCATGTGCTGACCGGCCTGACCACCGCGCAGGTCGACGGGTTGATTGAAGACGGCACCATCTATGGCGGCATGCTGCCGAAGATTCGCTGTGCGCTGGAGGCTGTGCAAGGTGGCGTGACCACCGCGCACATTGTCGATGGCCGTGTACCGAACGCCGTACTGCTGGAAATCTTCACCGACACCGGTGTGGGCACGTTGATCAGCAACAGCAAGCCTGCTGCTTAAGCCTCACCCTCCCTCTGTAGGCACGAGCTTGCCTCGCGATCTTTTGACCGTATAAAAGATCGCGAGCAAGCCCGCTCCCACACAGATTTACGGATCTCCGACAACGAAGGCCGTATTCCCTCGTAAGTAGAGACTTCTCCTACATCCTGCGCTGTGCCCATCCTTTAGCGTTCACTCCTTTGCGCTGACCTCGCGTCAGAGGAGTCATGGATGCCCGCATTTGCTCGCGACAACTCGTTCAGGCTGAACATCAACCGTTGCCCTCATCCTGTTGAGGTGCTGGCCTTCAGCGGTGACGAAGGGCTCAACACGCCCTTTGCCTTTGACGTTGAGCTGGTGTGTGATCGCGCAGATCTGGACCTCGAAGCGCTGCTGCACACCCCGGCTTTTTTGGCCTTTGATGGCCTAGGGCGCGGTATTCACGGGCAGATTTATCAGATCGTCCGATGCAGCCCAGGCAAGCGCTTCACGCACTATCGCCTGACGCTGGTGCCACGTTTGGCCTACCTGAAACACCGCACCAATCAGCGTATTTTCCAGAACCAGACTGTGCAGCAGATCATCGAAACCCTGCTCGAAGAGCACGGCATTCTCGGCAATGCCTACGGTTTCACGCTGCAATCGACCTACGAACCTCGCGAGTACTGTGTGCAGTACGCCGAGTCCGACCTGCATTTCATTCAGCGGCTGTGTTTTGAAGAAGGCATGCGTTACCACTTCAAGCATTCGTCTGATGCCCACTACTTACAGTTCGGTGATGGACAGGCGGCTTTTACCTCGTTGCAACCGGCAACGCCTTACGTGCCCGGCGGCGGAATGGTGGCCTCAGCGGCGGCGATTCAGGGGTTTGATCTGCGCCTGCAAACCCGAACCAACAGTACCGCGCGACGTGATTACGACTTTAAAGCTGCCAGCCGCACGCTGGAGGCCAACAGCCAAAGCGACCTCAAGCAGCGCCCGCTTGAGCATTACAGCTACCCCGGTCGCTTCACAAGCGATGCTCAAGGCGAGCGCCAAAGCCAACGAGCGCTGGAACAGCATCAGAGCGATTATCGCCAGGCCAGCGGCCACAGTGATCAGCCGAGCTTGAGCAGCGGTCACTTTTTAACCCTCAGCGAGCACCCTTTTAGCGACTGGAATGTGCCGTGGCTACTGACCCACGTTCACCACGAAGGCAAACAACCACAGGTGCTTGAAGAGCAAGGTGGCCGCTCGGCTCTATTGCATTCACAGGGCTTTAGCCAAGGCTATCGCAACCACTTTGTGGCGATCCCCGAGGGCGTGACGTACCGCTCGCCCGTGGTGTTTGCCAAGCCGCGTATCCATGGCAGCCAGACAGCCCGAGTTACCGGCCCGGCAGGGCAGGAGATCCACTGCGACGCGTTCGGCAGGGTCAAGGTCAGCTTCCATTGGGACCGCAGCGGAGCGAGTGACGACACCAGCAGTTGCTGGCTGCGCGTCGCCTCCAGTTGGGCGGGCGACAGCTATGGCGCGGTGACAATCCCTCGGGTCGGCATGGAAGTACTGGTCAGCTACCTGGAGGGTGATGTCGATCAGCCGGTTATTTCAGGCTGCCTGGTGTCGAGCGTGACTCCGACGCCGCTCACACTGCCTGCCGATAAAACCCAAAGCACCTTGCGCAGTCGCAGCGCACCGGGCGGTGGTGGCTATAACGAATTGCGCCTTGAAGACCGTCAGGGCCAAGAGAAAATCTACCTGCATGCCCAGCGCGACATGCAGCAACACATTGAAAACGACAGCCGCTTGCAGATCGATGGCCAGCGCGAAGAAACCATCAGCGGCACCAGCGTGGTGGTGCTCAAGGGCGAAGACCAGCAAACCGTCAGCGGCGACCGCAAGGTTGAAGTGCAAGGGAATGACTTCCAGGCCGTCGCCATGACCAGCCACACCCGCGTGGGGCTGGTCATGGCCGTTGAAGCCGGGGTGCACGCGCACTTCAAGGCCGGGGCCACGCTGGTGGTCGACGGCGGCCCGCTGTTGACCCTGATGGCGGGCGGGCAACACTTGCAACTCACTCCATTGGGGATTTACAGCAGCTCACCGATCTTGCCGGGCGGGGTGCCGATACCGGGCATGCCGGCAGTGCCGGCCAATCCGGATGGGATCGAGGTGATGACTGCGCTTGCGCTTGAGTCGCAAAAACGCGCCTTTGCCAGTGCCAGTGCGAATCGGGCGCCCGTGTGCCTGGCCTGCGAAGCCTTGCAGGAGGGGCAGGCATGACCCGCGCCTACCTGCTGCTCGACAGTCATCTGATCCCGAATATCTTTGCGCGCCTGTTTGAGTTGGCGAACATCACGGTTGGGCATTCGCTGTACCTGACCACCCGCTATGCCGAGATGGCTTCTTTTGGTCCGGTGCTGGTTAGCGTCGAGCCGGGCAGTGCGCTGGCCAACACCTTTATTGAGCATTGGCAGGGTCGAGCGGGTATCTGGCTGGAGTCTGACGCAGACGAAACCCTTGTTTTAGAGCACCTGCGTAGCCTGATCCATGTCCGGCTTGCGGGCGATGTCACGGCTTTTTTCCGTTTCTACGACCCGTGCATTACCCGCCTGTGGCTGGCAGATCTGGCAGAGGCTGAGCGGGATTTACTGATGGGCCCGGTTCGCGTCATCAGGCTGCCGGGTGGCGTGGTTATCCAGCAGAACAACCCGCATCAACCCTGCGCCCGCTACGCCTCGACGCCTTGGCTGACGTTGAGTGCACAGACGCTGGAGCATCTGTGCCAAGCCCGGCGCGAGCACTTTACACAGCGCCTTGTTGAGCATGGCCAGCGCTACTTTGCGCCGTGTTTGCAGGGTTTGGACGAGCCGGCGCAACAGGCATGGGCGCTGGGTTGTCAGCGCTATGCGGCGCGCCAGGGCTACAGCGCCGACGACGAAGTCATGGCCTGGGCAAGCCTGTATGCCGCCTTCGGTGATGAGTTTCCCGAAGGCCCGGAGCATGCGGTCTATCGCCAGGTGTTGAGCCAGCGAGCAGTCGGCCCCGAACAGCGTCTGGAGCAGTTACTGGACGAATTGATGACGCAAATGAAGCCTGCAGAGCGTGCGCTATGAACCTTGATAAACGTCTGGCCTCAATGGTCAACCTGTCGGAGGCCCGGCGCGCCGCCAGTGCCTGCGAACACGTTGACATCAACAGCACCGTTCAACAGTGCCCGGCCAGCCAGCCGCAGTTATTTGTCGTGCCGGTGCGCTACGCCCTCAGCGAAGAACCCGCCAGCCATCCGGCGTGCCAGCCCGGCACACAGACCCAAAGCCACCCGATGGCTGCGCGCCTTTTGCGCAAGGGGTTTGTCTATGTGTGGCAAGGCAGTGGCCCATTGCAGCGCTATGCAGTGGCTGAAAACAACCTGCTGCTCAGCCAGGGTCTGGATGAGGATGACACCGTCGTCCAGTCAGGCACCTTGAGTGGCTTGGCGCTGGCCAAGCAACAAGACGCCTGGCTGCTCTACAGCGAAATCCCGCTTAACCCGGCCGCCTGCGCCGACCTGCACGACCCTCAACAGCGCGCCAAACGCATGCGCCGACTCGACCTGCGGCAAGTGGCCAATACGCTGCAAGCGCCGCATTGCGCGCCGTTGAGTGAATCGAAAAGCGTGATGGCCGAGTTGATTCCGAGCACCTATGACTTGGCGATGGCGATTGATTACCAGCGTCATCAACCGGCTTTACGCGAGAGTGCGGACCAACTGGGCAAGAAGGTCATGGCAGATCCGACGCCCGACAACATCAAGGCCTACACCGATGCCATGCATTGGCTGCATGAGCGGGAAAAAGTGTCGGCGAGCTACCCGGCTGTGTCGGACGACGTCACGCCGCCGGGTGAATGGAGCGCTGAGCAGTGGGCTACAACTCGAACGCAAGACCTGATGGAACGGGCTCATGCGCAGTCACGCGGGTTGTTCACGGTATTGGCCTGCCTTGACGATGACCTGGGTGTTTTGCGCGACATCAACCACGAGCAAGAACTGATCGAGTCGCGGCATGAACAGTGGCAGGCCGATAACAACCTGCGGCTGAGCATTGGCGGGTTTGTGCGGAGTTTGATTACGGAGGATCCCGACGAGGTGATCGGGATGCTGATTTACCGCTATCGGGAACAGGACATTGAACTGACGCGTGAGCAGGCGCAGATGTTGCTCAATGCGCGCACCCAACTGAAGCAACTGGCGAGACAACGTTACACCGCCAACATTCGACGCGGCACCACCCACACCAATGTAGAAGCAGATACCCGACTGGCAGAAATACACCTGCGTGAACAAGCCGCAGTAGCGCCCATCCGCGGCTTCATCCCACTTCAATTGCATGATGAAGTGCTGCAAGTAGTGCGCGATTACCAGGAAAGCAAAGTCAACAACTTGAGAAACAAACACACCTCCGACAAAGTCGAGCAATACATCGACCTGCCCGCCATGAACCAATGGCTCGACGAAACAGCCCCGAAACACTTTGATCACCTGAAAGAGCGACACGAAGCCCTGTATGCCGATCGTGGCACCTACCTGCCGCGTCACCACAGCGGTACGTGGTTTGTGGATTATCAAGACAGCGACCACCGCCACTGGCTGGACGAACTGGCTTTGGCCTGCCTTAGCGCGCAGTGCTTGCGCACAGTTGGCGCTGAGCAATATGCGGATTATGTACGCAGTGCGGATGATGGGGCGTTAAAGCAGTTGTTTTCGGGGTGGAGCCCCACACTCGACGCAGCGGTAGTTAGCGGTAGTCGTGCCGTTGAGTTGGTTACCGCGCTGAGTATTGAGAACCATGCTAATGCAGAACAAGCATTGATCAAAATACTGGGCCCAAAGGGAGTGAGTATTTTGTCGGACCTCAAAGGTCTGGCCAAAAATGCGACTGGTCCTTGGAACATTTTGATCAAGCGGTTAGGTGCTTCATTGCTTTTGCTTAGCGGTGGACCGGGCGCCCCTCTCAAAGGCCCATGGTTGACCGTCATGATTGCCGCTCGAGTCGGTAGCCAAGTGGGTCTACGGGTCATTAATGAAAAAGGACGGCAAGTGCTCCAACTGTTTGGCCGCAACGCTGAAGAGTTAACGCAATGGGCCAGCACCACCGGTAAAGCGATAGGAGCCGGTCGTGTCGCTGATATTGTCAACGCACCTGCCGTGCAAAAAAGCGGAGGTGTGATCGCCATCGCGGCGTTGCTGCTTAATAGTTGGAATGCAAATAATTATTTGAGCCAGGCGAGTGTGCTGGAAGGGATGGATGAACAACGTCAATACGATACGGCCTCGGCAACGCTGTATGCCGGGGCGGCGTTGATGGCTGTAGTGGATGTTCAGGTTCGCAAGGGATTTTGGAGTCGTGGAAAAGGTCAGTTAAAAGTATTGATTTCTAATGGTTCTGCAATGACGTTTTTTGGAGGTGTAATTGGGTCCTTATCATTCGGGGCAGCTCTATCAGAATATATGTCCCTAAAGAAACAACTGGATAGTGCAGCAGGCCATATAGATCCATGGGTGAAATTGCAGCAAAAGGTTGTAGCTGGGCAAACAATTGTCACCGCTGCGCAAGCTTTTCTTGGATATAATTACGCTTTGAAAAGTCTTTCTCATTTGTTCGGATTGGTAGTTTCAAATTCACGCTATTTGATGTTTATGGGGTCTGTTAATTATTTGTTGTTGGTATTGGGTATGCTTTATCTGGTTGTATGGTATATGCGCCAAACGCCTATACAGAGCTTTCTTGGCTATTGCTGTTGGTCTAAAAAGCGCGCCAGTTATATGTCGCCTATATCATCAGTTGGGCAAGGCGAAGAAATGGATCGCTTGTACAATATTCTCTATTCTCCACGAGTTAGTTTCGACGGTGCTGTCCGCGCGCTGCCAACGCTTGATCGTCAAGGTTTCGAAAATGCAGAGGAAATTCACTCTCTAATCATAGATTTACCTGGCGCAGAGCCCTCTAGTGCTTATTTGGAGGTAGTGATGATTGGCGATCCGATCGATACTCCGGCATGGCGAGCAAAAATAAAAAATAATATCGCTTCCGAGAGAGTCGCACCGCCAAGATCTTTGCAGGATATCGGTGGGCATTGGATTAGGAATAGCAATTGCCAATGGATTCCTTATCAGGAGGGTCAGGGGCTTCGACTCAGTGGTTTGTTTAATGCCATCCCAAATTTATTGGGATCAAAGCCAAGCAAAGTATCGTTGCGTATACGCTACCAGACTCCCATAACTTCTATGCTCGGTTCTCAAAAATTTATCGGCGGTGAGAATGGCTTAGCATTCACATTTACACTAAGTGAAGGTTTAATTGCATTGCGCAACGACCCTACGCCTGTGTTGGATAAAGCTCAGAGCTATGCATTAAGTGCCACATTAAATGGTCATTTTTTGCAACCAAAGAGGAAGGGAGAGTGAGTGCTCTATCAGCAAGTGAAAGCCAAAAAACCATGTTGTCGCAGGTGGATTGCCTGTCCCCGTTACCTATCCCTACTGGAGAGAAGCCAACAGATATTCTCAATAATATATGGCGTAAAAATGATGTTTATATGGATGTTGGAAGCTATGCTATTGGTTCGGTAGTAATGGTTTTATGGCCAAGTGTTTTGTTATTTTTTGCGATGTCCTGTTATTTTCTTGGGACTTTGCCTGAATTGGGTTTATATATAGCTATCGGCGGTTCTGTCATAGTGGGTATTCCGATTTTAATGTTGGTGAATGCACTTTTTCGGCCCACTCCCATGCCCGCACGCTTCAATCGTCAGCGCCGTGAAGTTTGTATTCCAGTCGGTGCTGTTGATTATTGGATTGTTCCTTGGGAAACGGTCATAGCTAAAGCGACTGAGCACCAATCAATTAGCCAAGCGGGTAGGCACACTTCGGGCATGCTGGAGGTGACATTTGAAAACCCGGATAAGTCCGCATTAAGCAACCTAAGGTTCTGTACCTTTTCCTTTGCTTGTGGGGGAGGGCGCTCTGCAATGGCAGTATGGGAGTGCATGCGCAGCTATATGGAAATAGGTCCCGAAGCAGTAGTTGATGAAACTGCAAGATTTCTACGGCCAAAAGGCGTATTAGCCACTTATATGAAAGTGATAGTCGATGCTGCCAATAAAAGAGGCTGGGTTTTAGCATTGTTATGGGAAGGTTTTTTTGGAATATTTATCTTCAATATGTTGTTGGTTGAGGTGTTGGAGCGTCTTAAGTTAAATCCACCTCCAGACCTCACTTACCCCGACATCATCGAATGGTCCAAGCCTCTCCCCCCCGAGCAATGGGCCAAGCGCTCCCCGGAACTGGAACACGCCATCGCTCAGCGCGAAGCTGAATTGGCCGCACAGGCGGGTTGATCCGCAAAACAAAACGGGGAGGCGCGACAGGTGTCGTGCTTCCCCCGTGGGAACAGCGAGGCTGTTTAGATCCCGTACTGCGCCCGGTAGGCTTCAACGGCTGGCAGGTGTTGCTTCAAGGTTTCGTCTTCGGCCAGAAATTGCAGCACCTGGGTCAACGACACTATGCTGACCACCGGGATGCCGAAGTCACGCTCGACTTCCTGGATGGCCGACAGTTCGCCATTGCCGCGCTCCTGGCGGTTGAGGGCGATCAGTACGCCGGCCGCTTTGGCGCCTTGGGCGTTAATGATTTGCATGACTTCACGGATGGCGGTGCCGGCCGTGATCACGTCGTCGATGATCAGGATGTTGCCTTCCAGCGGCGAACCGACCAGGCTGCCGCCTTCGCCGTGGGCCTTGGCTTCTTTGCGGTTGAAACACCATGGCATGTCGCGATCATGGTGCTCGGCCAGAGCGACGGCGGTGGTCGCGGCCAAAGGGATGCCTTTGTAAGCCGGGCCAAACAGCACGTCGAAATCAATGCCGCTGTCAACGATGGCGGCGGCATAGAAGCGCCCCAGTTGAGCCAGCGCGGAGCCGGTGTTGAACAGGCCGGCATTGAAGAAGTAGGGGCTGGTACGCCCGGACTTCAGGGTGAACTCACCGAAGCGCAAAACGCCGCGATCAATGGCAAAACGGATAAAGTCGCGCTGATACGCTTGCATGAAAATGGCCCCAGATACCACGGATTTAGCTAATTAGTAAGACGGCGTGTATCATACACGCACGTGATTTTTGGGGCCATTTATGCGGATCATCAGTGTGAACGTCAATGGTATTCAGGCGGCAGTCGAGCGTGGTTTGCTCAGTTGGCTGCAGGCTCAGAATGCCGACGTTATCTGCCTGCAGGACACCCGCGCCTCCGCCTTTGAACTGGACGATCCAGCCTACCAGCTGGATGGCTACTTTCTGTACGCGTGCGAAGCTGAAGTCCATGCCCAAGGCGGTGTGGCTTTGTACTCGCGGTTGCAGCCGAAAGCAGTCATCACTGGGCTTGGCTTCGAGACGGCCGATCGCTACGGGCGCTACCTGCAAGCCGATTTCGATAAGGTCAGCATCGCGACCTTGCTGCTCCCTTCGGGGCAGAATGGCGATGAAGACTTGAACCAGAAGTTCAAGCTAATGGACGATTTTGCACGCTATCTGGATAAGCAGCGTCGCAAGCGTCGTGAGTACATTTACTGCGGCTCGTTGTACGTGGCGCAGCAGAAGCTCGACATTAAAAACTGGCGTGACAGCCAGCAGTCTCCTGGTTTCCTGGCGCCTGAACGGGCCTGGATGGATGAGATTGTCGGCAACATGGGCTATGTCGATGCTCTGCGTGAAGTCAGTCGTGAAGGCGATCAGTACAGCTGGTGGCCGGACAACGAGCAGGCCGAGATGCTGAATCTGGGCTGGCGTTTCGACTACCAGTTGTTGACCCCGGGTTTGCGCCGCTTTGTTCGCAGCGCTCGCTTGCCGCGTCAGCCACGCTTCTCGCAACACGCGCCGTTGATCGTGGACTACGACTGGACACTCACTATCTAAGTGTTCTTTCGCTGTCATAAAAATGCCCGTATCCCACGATACGGGCATTTTTTTTGGCAGGCTAAGCCTGCAAGTGCAGCGCCCGACGGAGCATTTGAGGTGGCTGGCCAAAGGCGCGGATAAAGGCTCGACGCATGCGCTCCGGGTCGCCAAAGCCGCTCTCACGCGCCACGCTGTCGATGCTGTGGGCGCCGGACTCAAGCATCAAGCGGGCCGCCTCTAGGCGCAAGTTCTCGATGGCCTTGGCCGGGGACTGGCCTGTTTCGCTGCGAAACAGGCGACTGAACTGGCGAGGGCTCAAGTGGGCGACCTCGGCCAATTGCTCGACCGACAACTCTTCGCGCAGGTGCTCCTTGGCGTAGGTCAGCGCGGTTTGCACGCGGTCGGACTTAGGCTCGAGTTCCAATAACGCAGAAAACTGCGACTGCCCGCCAGCACGGCGATGGTAGACCACAAGCTTTCTGGCCACGTCGCGCGCTACTTCTGCGCCCAAATCCTGCTCCACTAAGGCCAGGGCCAGATCAATACAGGCGGTCATGCCCGCGCTGGTCCACAGCTTGCCGTCTACCGTGAAAATGCGGTCTTCTTCCAGCTTTACCTTGGGAAACGCCTCGCGAAAGGTGCGGGCGTGAAACCAGTGCGTGGTGGCTTTGCGGCCATCCAGCAAGCCTGCGGCTGCCAGCAGAAATGAGCCGGTACAGGCGGAAGCCAGGCGGCGCGACGTGCTCAGGGTGTCCTGCAAAAAAGGGATCAGCGCCGGCGTGGGTTCTATCAATTGGTTGTCGCCCAGCACCAGCACCGTGTCATAACTGCGTTGCTTGAACGCCTGTGTCTCGACGCTAAAACCCATGGAGCTGGGTACCAGGCCGCCCTGCTCAGAGATCAAATCCACGCGATAGAACGATTGCCCGCTGAGCAGGTTGGCAAACTCAAAGATGGTGCTGGTGGACAGGCAAAGCATCTGAAAGCCGGGCGACAGAAGAATACCGATGGTGACCATAAGCATGTCCTGAAAGGTGGGATATATGGCATTGCTGACATCACCATACGCTCATAACCTGAACCCCAACAAGGCCGACTCCTTACCCGGCCGTTTTGGAGCAAGCGTGATGAGTGAACACAAAGGCTATGCCCTGGTTACGGGCGCTTCTTCGGGGATTGGTGCGGTGTATGCCGATCGTTTGGCGCAGCAGGGCTACGACCTGATTCTGGTGGCCCGCAACCAGCAGCGTCTGGAAGGTCTGGCGGCCCGGTTGACCGCGCACACCCGGCGCGATGTTCAGGTGGTGGTCGCTGACCTCAACCAGCCTGACGATTTGGCGCGTGTCGCCGCCCTTTTGCAAGACGACAAGCGCATCAGTCTGTTGGTCAACAACGCGGGCGTGGGAGCCGGGGGCACATTGCTGGAGTCTTCCGTTGAAGCAATGGACGCGATGATTTTGCTCAACGTGCTGGCGCTGACGCGTCTGGCAAAAGCCGCTGCCGGTAACTTCGTCGAACAGGGGCGTGGCACGATCATCAACATTGCTTCAGTCGTCGCCGTGGCGCCGACATTGCTCAATGGCGTATATGGCGCAACCAAAGCCTACGTGCTGGCCTTCAGCGAATCGCTGCGCCACGAACTCAGTGATAAAGGGGTCAACGTGCACGTCGTGCTGCCGGGTGCGACGGCGACCGAGTTTTTTGCAGCGGCTGGTATGTCGGTAGATGCCTTGCCGAAGACGATGGTCATGACCACCGAGAAGCTGGTCGATGCGGCGTTGGCGGGCTTGGCCCAAGGTGAGGCTGTGACGGTGCCGTCTTTGCCGGACAGCGCAGATTGGGCGGCCTTTGAGGCGGCGCGCCAAGCGCTGTTACCCAACCTCTCGCGCAACGAACCCGCCGCCCGCTACGGCGTAAAACCGTTGTAGCCGCTGACGAGGCACGAGGCTGCGATACGGGCCGCAGGACCGTCGTTTGGGTCGCTTCGCAACCCATCGCAGCCTCATTCTTCGGCAGCGGCTACAGGGCTTTTGGGCTTACTTGATCGGCCGCCAGGTGAAAGGGTAGCGGTAGGCCACCCCGTCATTGGCTTTGACCCCGGCAATCACCACCAGCACCACGGCGCCGATGAACAGCAGGCCGAGCAAGACGAAGCCAATCAGTACGAACATCAGCACGTAGCAAATGGCCGAAGCAATCGCCACGGTGATCTGAAAGTTCAGCGATTCTTTGCCCTGCTCGTCAATAAAGGGATCGCTTTCGCGCTTGAGCTGCCAAATAATCAGCGGCCCAATCAGGTTGCCAAACGGAAACCACATCCCCAAAAACGCCGCAAAGTGACAAAACATTGCCCATTGGCGAGCTTCGCGGCTCGGTTTGGGATTTGAAAGGTCGAGCTCTGTCATGGCGTTCTCCTGTCGGTCATCAAGGGGCTTGGCGATCAGTCTGCCAGCGCCGCTTGTTGCAGTGCGAAGATGTCGGTCATGCCTTGTTGCGCCAATGCCAGCATGGCGTTCAGTTCGGCAGGCTGGAACGGCGCGCCTTCGGCAGTGCCCTGAACCTCAATAAAACCACCGGTGCTGGTCATCACGACGTTCAAGTCGGTTTCGGCTGCCGAGTCTTCAGGGTAGTCCAGATCCAGCACCGGCTCGCCCTGGTACATGCCCACCGATACAGCGGCGATCATTTGCTTGATCGGGTCGCCGCCTTTGAGGCCGCCACGCTTTTTGATCACTTTGAGTGCGTCAACCAGAGCCACCATCGCGCCGGTAATCGACGCGGTGCGGGTGCCGCCGTCGGCCTGGATCACGTCGCAGTCGACGTACAGAGTGATGTCGCCCAGTTTGGACATGTCCAGCGCGGCGCGCAGCGAACGGCCGATCAGGCGCTGGATTTCGAGGGTGCGACCGCCTTGTTTGCCACGGCTGGCTTCACGCTGGTTACGCTCGCCGGTGGCGCGCGGCAACATGCCGTATTCGGCAGTCAACCAGCCTTGGCCCTGACCTTTAAGGAAGCGCGGTACGCCGTTCTCGACGCTTACGGTGCAGATGACTTTGGTGTCACCGAACTCGACCAGTACAGAACCCTCTGCGTGTTTGGTGTAGTTGCGGGTGATGCGGATCGGGCGGAGCTGATCGGCAGCGCGACCACTTGGACGTTTCATGTGGGATACCTGTACGGGACGGAAAACTGCCGAGCATTATAAAGGCCGTGACCGATCCGGGCACATTTAAAACGCAATCCAGTGTTGTAGCGCCTTTACGACAGACGCCATTTGGGGCCATCCGCTGCACTGCGCTACAATCCGCCCCCTTAATAGCCGCCCGGCTTCACTCATCAGATCGCGAGGTACCTCCATGGTGCACAGCATGACCGCCTTTGCCCGCGTCGAAAGCGCCGGCACTCAGGGAACCCTGAGCTGGGAGCTGCGTTCGGTCAACAGCCGCTACCTGGAGCCGCACCTGCGCTTGCCAGAGTCTTTCCGCGAACTTGAAGGGGCGGTGCGTGAAGCGCTGCGCCAAGGTATTTCCCGGGGCAAGCTGGAGTGCACCTTGCGCTTCACCGAAGAAACCACGGGCAAGCCGCTGCAAGTCGACCGCGAGCGCGCCGCGCAACTGGTGGCCGCTGCCGAGACCATTGCCAGCCTGATCAAGCAGCCCGCGGCCCTCAATCCGCTCGAAGTGCTGGCCTGGCCCGGTGTGCTGGTGGCCGATGCCGCCGACCCGCAGGCCCTCAACAACCAGGCGCTGGCGCTGTTCAAGCAAGGTCTGCAAGAACTCAAAAACGGCCGTGAGCGCGAAGGCGCCGAGCTGGCGCGTTTGATCAGTGACCGTTTGAGCGCCATTGAAAGCGACGTAGAGACCCTGCGGGAGCTGGTCCCGCAAATGCTCGCCACCCAGCGGCAGAAGGTGCTGGATCGCTTTGCCGACATGAAAGCCGAGCTGGACCCTCAGCGCCTTGAGCAAGAAATGGTCTTGCTGGCGCAAAAGAGTGACGTCGCAGAAGAGCTGGACCGTCTGAGCACCCACATTCTGGAAGTGCGGCGCGTGCTCAAGTCGGGCGGTGCTGCCGGCCGTCGGCTCGACTTCCTGATGCAAGAACTCAACCGGGAGGCCAACACCCTCGGTTCCAAGGCATTCGATCCGCGCAGCACCCAGGCTGCGGTCAACCTCAAAGTGTTGATCGAGCAGATGCGCGAACAAGTACAGAATATTGAGTAAGGCTTCCCCCGACATGACCCACAGCACTGGCACTCTCTACATTATTTCTGCGCCTTCAGGGGCCGGGAAAAGCAGCCTGGTCAAGGCCCTGATCGACATTGAGCCGCAGATCCGCGTCTCGGTGTCACACACCACCCGGGCCATGCGCCCCGGCGAAGAGAACGGCGTGCACTATCACTTCGTCGAGCGCGAAGAGTTCGTGAAGATGATCGAGCACGGTGATTTTCTTGAGCGTGCCGAAGTGTTTGGCAACCTGTATGGCACCTCGCAAAGCTACTTGCAGCAGACGCTGGATGAAGGTCATGACCTGATTCTGGAAATCGACTGGCAAGGTGCCGAGCAGGTTCGCAAACTGATGCCTCAGGCGCGTTCGATCTTTATCCTGCCGCCGAGCCAGCAAGCCCTGCGTGATCGCCTGGACAATCGCGGGCAGGACAGTGCCGAGATTATTGACGGCCGTATGCGCGAAGCCGTGAGTGAAATGAGCCACTACGTTGACTACGACTACCTGATCATCAACGACGACTTTGCCGTGGCACTGGATGACTTGAAGGCCATTTTCCATGCCAGTCGTCTCCAGCAAAAGCGCCAACAGCAGCGCTACGGTAAATTGCTGGCCGAATTGCTCGGTTAATCAGCGCTTCCCAAAACCCCTGCAAGGGCTTTACATTGGCACTTACAGAGACATTGGGCAGGGTGAGTGAAAAATCAGCGCTTCCCTAATGGCTGGTGATTTTTTAAACTGTCGAGTCCGCTCGCCCATCCGGGCAGCGCGCACATTGTATTTGCTACGAGGAAGACCATGGCCCGCGTAACCGTTGAAGACTGCCTAGAACACGTGGATAACCGCTTTGAGCTGGTCATGCTGTCTACTAAGCGTGCCCGTCAGTTGGCCACCGGTGGTAAAGAGCCTCTGGTTCAGTGGGAAAACGACAAGCCTACCGTTGTTGCCCTGCGCGAAATCGCAGAAGGCCTGATGAGCTACGAGTTTATCGCCAACGCTGAAATCGTCGAAGACGAACCGCTGTTTGCAGCGTTCGAGGACGAGTCCAACGAGGCGAACTAAGCCTATGCCCGGTCGACGTAGTACGGCGAAGGGTTCACAGTTTTGGCAGGAGGCTCCCTCATGCCGAGCATAGACGCCCTCGCCGACAGCTTGTCGACCTACCTCAGTGCGGACCAGGTCAATCTGGTCCGACGAGCGTATTTCTACGCAGAACAAGCCCACGACGGCCAACGCCGACGTAGCGGCGAGCCTTATGTCACGCACCCGCTGGCAGTGGCAAACATCCTTGCCGACATGCATATGGACCATCAGAGCCTGATGGCGGCCATGCTGCATGACGTGATCGAAGACACCGGGATTGCCAAAGAAGCGCTGGTTGCGCAGTTCGGTGAAACCGTGGCCGAACTGGTCGATGGCGTCAGCAAGCTGACCCAGATGAACTTCGAAACCAAAGCCGAAGCCCAAGCTGAAAACTTCCAGAAAATGGCCATGGCCATGGCCCGCGATATTCGCGTGATTCTGGTCAAGCTGGCGGACCGCTTGCACAACATGCGCACCCTCGAAGTGTTGTCCGGCGAAAAACGCCGGCGGATTGCCAAGGAAACCCTGGAAATCTACGCACCCATCGCCAACCGGCTGGGCATGCACAACATTCGTATCGAATTCGAAGACCTCGGTTTCAAAGCGATGTACCCGATGCGCTCGGCGCGCATTTATCAGGCGGTCAAGCGCGCCCGGGGCAATCGCAAAGAGATCGTCAACAAGATTGAAGAGTCCCTCAGCCACTGTCTGGCCGTCGACGGCATTCAGGGCGAAGTGAGCGGGCGGCAAAAGCACATCTACGGCATCTATAAAAAGATGCGCGGCAAGCGTCGGGCGTTCAACGAGATCATGGACGTGTACGCGTTCCGTATCATCGTCGACAAAGTGGACACCTGCTACCGCGTGCTGGGCGCTGTACATAATTTGTACAAGCCGCTGCCGGGCCGTTTCAAGGACTACATCGCAATCCCTAAAGCCAACGGCTATCAGTCGCTGCATACCACGCTGTTTGGCATGCACGGCGTACCGATCGAAATTCAGATCCGTACCCGTGAAATGGAAGAAATGGCCAACAACGGCATCGCCGCGCACTGGCTGTACAAATCCAGTGGCGACGAGCAGCACACCGGGACTCACGCCCGGGCGCGGCAATGGGTCAAGGGCGTGCTCGAGATGCAGCAGCGCGCCGGCAACTCCCTCGAATTTATCGAAAGCGTAAAAATCGACCTTTTCCCGGACGAGGTCTACGTCTTTACGCCCAAAGGCCGGATCATGGAGCTGCCCAAAGGCTCCACGGCGGTCGACTTTGCCTACGCGGTACACACCGACGTCGGCAACAGCTGCATTGCCTGCCGGATCAACCGTCGTCTCGCGCCGCTGTCCGAGCCACTGCAAAGCGGCTCCACGGTCGAGATCGTCAGTGCGCCGGGCGCACGCCCGAACCCGGCCTGGCTCAACTTTGTGGTCACCGGCAAGGCGCGCACGCACATTCGCCACGCGCTCAAACTGCAACGCCGTTCCGAGTCCATCAGCCTCGGCGAGCGTTTGCTGAACAAAGTGCTTAACGGCTTTAACAGCGCGCTGGACAAGATCCCCGCCGAACGCGTTCAGGCCATGCTCCAGGAGTATCGCCTGGAACACATCGAAGACCTGCTTGAAGACATTGGCCTGGGCAACCGCATGGCATATGTCGTGGCCCGACGTTTGTTGGGCGAGGGCGAGCAACTGCCGAGCCCCGAAGGCCCGCTGGCGATTCGTGGTACAGAAGGCCTGGTGCTCAGCTACGCCAAATGTTGTACGCCGATTCCGGGCGACCCGATTGTCGGCCACCTGTCGGCGGGCAAAGGCATGGTCGTGCACCTGGACAACTGCCGCAATATCAGTGAAATCCGTCATAACCCTGAAAAATGCGTCCAGCTATCATGGGCCAAGGACGTTACCGGCGAATTCAACGTCGAATTGCGCGTCGAGCTGGAACACCAGCGCGGCCTGATCGCCTTGCTGGCCAGCAGCGTCAACGCCGCCGACGGCAACATCGAAAAAATCAGCATGGACGAACGCGATGGTCGAATCAGCGTAGTCCAACTGGTAGTCAGCGTGCACGACCGTGTGCACCTGGCGCGCGTGATCAAAAAACTGCGCGCCCTTACCGGGGTCATCCGCATCACTCGTATGCGTGCGTAGCCACCTAATTACAAGGAGTCACCCATGTCCAAGACTGTAATCACCAGCGATAAGGCACCTGCAGCGATCGGTACTTACTCTCAGGCGATCAAAGCTGGCAATACCGTCTACATGTCCGGTCAAATCCCGCTGGACCCAAAAACCATGGAACTGGTTGAAGGCTTTGAAGCCCAGACCATTCAGGTGTTCGAAAACCTGAAGTCGGTAGCTGAAGCAGCGGGTGGCTCGTTCAAAGACATCGTCAAGCTGAACATCTTCCTGACCGACCTGAGCCACTTCGCCAAGGTCAACGAGATCATGGGCAAGTACTTCGAACAGCCGTACCCGGCACGTGCAGCCATCGGCGTTGCTGCGCTGCCAAAGGGTTCGCAAGTCGAGATGGACGCCATTCTGGTACTCGAGT
Source organism: Pseudomonas sp. HY2-MNA-CIBAN-0224 (assembly GCF_040310285.1). NCBI lineage: Bacteria > Pseudomonadati > Pseudomonadota > Gammaproteobacteria > Pseudomonadales > Pseudomonadaceae > Pseudomonas > Pseudomonas sp. HY2-MNA-CIBAN-0224. The sequence continues at coordinate 65,842 of NZ_JBEOPQ010000011.1, forward strand.
AATACCCTCGGCGCAGCACATTCATGCTGCGTCAACCCCCTCGCTTCTCCCCCCGCTTTAAAAGGATTCCACTATGCGCAAAGCGCTAGCCTTGTCACTGCTCGCCGTATTATTGGGCGGCTGTGCCAGCGAACCTGCACCCCGCGATATCAGTGGCGTCTGGATTAACCAGGGCGCAATCGATGAAGCTGCCAAGGGCGGCAACCTGCGTGAAGCCTTGCTGGCTAACGGGCCGAACCTTGAATGGGACATCGACGCCAAAAACGCCAAAGCCAACTACACCAACGGCTTTGAGTGGGTCGAAGGCAAATTGACGCCTGGCCACAAGGGCGCCTGGCAAGTGGCGGTGTATGGCAGTTCGGCCATCGAGCTTAATATGCAGGGCGCAGAGCTGGTTCAGGCCGCTTCAGACGCCGACCCTCAGCAGTCCTTTGTGCGCACGCCCCTAAAACTGAGCAGTGATGCCCCGTTGGGCACGAATTTCGAGTACGCGCTCAAGGCGGCCTATCTGGGCGGTCAGTGGCGTGTGATCAACGGCCTGGGGCAGGGCAATACCGTGACCTTTATGCCGGACGGCCAAGTTAAAGGCTTGCCCAATAACAACGCCTACGCGCTGTGCATGGCGGGCGACTGTGCGTCCATGAGTGGCGAGTACGACAGCCTGTGGCTGCAACAGGACGAAATCGGCGCCGCGCATATCTTTGTGCGAAACGGCAACCGGCTTGAAATCTTCCAGGCGCTGGACTCCGCCAAGCCTGACGAAATGCCCCAGCTCTACCCTGGCAAACAGGAATGGGGGCTGGAGAAACAGCTCTAAAAGCCAACCCCGCTCCTGATCTGCCCCCAAAAATTGAATGGGTGTCCAACTTTTTGGGGGCAGTTCATCCTGTAGGAGCGAGCTTGCCTCGCGATCTTTTGATCTTAAAAGATCGCAGCCTTCGTGCCTCGACAGCTCCTACGGTTTCATAGCGCCAAGAATCGCGGCATAGCCTTCACGGTAGCTTGGGTAGCGCGGCTCCCAGCCCAAGGCTTTAGCCCGTGCGTTACTGCAACGCTTGCTGCCCGCACGGCGCACGCTCGCCTCTTCGGCCCATTCGGTCACACCCAGGCGCTCACGCAACCAGTCCACCACCTCGGCCAGCGGCGCGGGTGCGTTGTCGACACCGATGTAGCAGTCGTCCAGCGTTTTGCCCTGATCAGCCGCTTCCAGCAAAAAGGCCAGCAGCCCGGCAGCGTCATCGGCGTGAATGCGGTTGCCGTACAGCGGCGGATTGACCGCAACCCGATAACCCTTGCGCACTTGCCCCAGCAGCCATTCCCGGCCCGGCCCATAAATGCCGGTCAGGCGCACGACACTGGCGGGCACACCGCTGCTCAGCGCCAGTTTCTCGGCCTCGAGCATGATGCGGCCGGAGTAATTGGTGGACTCGGCAGGGGAGGTTTCATCGACCCATTCGCCGTCTTGCTGCACATAAACGCCGCTGCTGGACACAAACAACAGGTGCTTGGGCTGCTGTTTATGGTGTTTGAGCCAGCTCAAGGTGTGCTTCAAACCCTCAACATAAGCCGCCTGATAACCCGCCTCGTCGTGTTCGGTGGCCGCAGTGCTGTACACCAGGTAATCAATCTGGCCGGTCGGCCAGTCAGCCGGGCATGCCTCATTGAACAGGTCGCCTGCGACACCGATGACGCCTTCCGGCAAGCGATCGATGGAGCGGCGCAGCCCATAGACTTGCCAGCCTTTATCGAGCAACTGAGTGGCCAAGCGACTTCCGACATCACCGCAACCGACGATCAACGCTGTGGCATTGGACATCTCAAAACTCCTTACTAAATGTTACAAAAATGGCTGAACGGACACGACCAAGGTCGTGACATTTGAAAAAAACAAGTGCATTCGCTTTTGTTAACAAGAATTACTTGCAATAATAACGCATCGTTTGCCCTGGGTCTTAAGACGCGCTGTAGGGCAATTCTTCTTTTTCTTTCTTCAGGTCCGGCTAGCATGACACGCAATCAACCCACCGCTTCGCCAACCCAGCTTTCGAGCCCTTCACGTCTATGGCGTGGGCTTGCGGCGCTGATGTTCAGCTTCTTGCTGGCACCTGCTGCGGCCTTTGCCGATGAGCCTGCTGCCCCCGCTGCACATTCTGCGACCGAAGCTGCGGCCCCTGCGCCTGTTGCTGCCCCTGTCGCGACCGACCCTGCCCTGGCAGAAGGCGCTGGCGCACCGGCCGAAGATGCACCACAAGTGATCGCCGAAGAAGACAACAGCCTGGGCATGGCCCACGACCTGTCCCCATGGGGCATGTACAAAAACGCTGACATCATCGTAAAAATCGTGATGATCGGCCTGGCCATTGCGTCGATCATCACCTGGACCATCTGGATTGCCAAAGGCTTTGAAGTCCTGGGCGCCAAGCGTCGTCTGCGCGGTGAAATCGCCAACCTGAAAAAAGCCCGTACCCTTCAGGAAGCCAGCGAAACTGCTGCCAAAGAAGGCACCCTCGCGCACCTGCTGGTGCAAGACGCGATGGAAGAAATGCGCCTGTCGGCCAATAGCCGTGAGAAAGAAGGCATCAAGGAACGTGTGAGCTTCCGTCTTGAGCGCCTGGTAGCGGCCTGCGGTCGTAACATGAGCAGCGGCACCGGCGTGCTGGCAACTATCGGTTCCACCGCCCCGTTCGTAGGTCTGTTCGGTACCGTGTGGGGCATCATGAACTCCTTCATCGGTATCGCTAAAACCCAAACCACCAACCTGGCCGTGGTTGCACCGGGTATTGCCGAGGCCTTGCTGGCCACTGCACTGGGCCTGGTTGCAGCGATCCCTGCGGTAGTGATTTACAACGTCTTCGCCCGCTCCATCACCGGCTACAAAGCTCAGGTGGCTGATGCGTCGGCAGAAGTGTTGCTGCTGGTTAGCCGTGACCTCGATCACCTGCCGCCCGAGCGCAGCTCGCAACCGCACATGGTGAAAGTGGGGTAATCGGCCATGGGCCTGCATTTAAAAGAAGGCGATGACGATCTCGCCGAGAACCATGAAATCAACGTCACCCCCTTTATTGACGTGATGCTGGTGCTGCTGATCATCTTCATGGTGGCCGCACCGCTGGCCACTGTGGATATCAAGGTTGACCTGCCCGCTTCGACCGCCAAACCGGCGCCGCGGCCAGAGAAACCGGTGTTCCTCAGCGTCAAGGCTGACCAGCGCCTGTACCTGGGCGAAGAGCCGGTCACGGTTGAGGCGTTGGGTCCGACCCTGGATGCCAGGACTCACAACAACAAAGACACGACGATCTTCTTCCAGGCCGACAAAGGCGTGGACTACGGTGACTTGATGAGCGTGATGGATGCACTGCGCGCAGCCGGTTACTTGAAGGTAGGTCTGGTCGGATTAGAGACGGCAGCCAAGAAATGACCATAGCGCGCCAAAAGATGACGCGTTACGCAATCAGCTTGGCCGTGGTGTTGGGTGTCCATGCAGTGGCAGTGATTCTTGCCCTGCAATGGTCCAACCCGCGGGCTATCGAGCTTCCACCGCAAGCCATGATGGTTGATCTGGCGCCGATGCCAGCACCACCACCGCCTGCGCCGCCGAAAGTGGTGACACCACCGCAACCACCGGCCCCTGTGGAAGAGTTGCCGATACCCAAGCTGGCTGAAGCGCCTAAACCGAAGATCGCTGTTCCGAAGCCGGTCAAACCCAAGCAAAAGCCTCAACCGCCCAAGCCTGTGGAAAAACCTGATCCGGTCAAAGAAAAGCCGTCAGAAGAGAAACCAAGCGACGCCACGCCGACCAAAGCGCCGACTGAAAAGTCTGCTGCACCGGCTCCTGGCCCGTCGCCACAACAACTGGCTGCCAAAGCCAGCTGGGAAGGTACGTTGCTGGCCCACTTGGGCAAGTACAAGAAGTACCCACCAGCGGCGCAGTCGCGGGGCAAGGAAGGTCTGAACCGTCTGCGCTTCGTGGTCGACGCTGAAGGCAAGGTGCTGTCCTACGAGTTGGTAGGCCGCTCCGGCAACGCGGATCTGGACCGGGCCACCCTGGAAATGATTCGCCGGGCACAGCCATTGCCCAAGCCGCCGCCAGAAATGCTGACCAACGGCAGCATCGAAATCGTGGCACCGTTCGTTTATTCCATCGATAAACGTCGGCGTTAACACCACAAAGGGCACCTCAGGGTGCCCTTTGTGCATGTTGGCCCCGCCCCTGTAGCCGTTGACGAGGTACGAAGGCTGCGATGCGGGCCGCAGGACCGCCGTTCGGGGTCGCTTCGCAACCCATCGCAGCCTCATGCTTCGTCAGCGACTACAACGCAGCGGATGAAACCTGCCGCAGTCACTGTGGTTCCCTGGGCAATGAGTGATAACGTGCGTCTATCGATTGCAGCCGTTATGCTTGGCTCGTCAATACAGGGACGCCCGCTATGACTCTTACCGAATTGCGCTACATCGTTACGCTCGCCCAAGAACAACACTTCGGCCATGCCGCCGAGCGTTGCCACGTCAGCCAGCCGACGCTGTCAGTGGGCGTGAAAAAACTGGAAGACGAACTCGGTGTGCTGATTTTCGAGCGCAGCAAAAGCGCTGTGCGTCTCACGCCAGTGGGTGAAGGCATCGTTGCCCAGGCGCAGAAGGTGCTTGAACAAGCCCAGGGGATTCGCGAACTGGCCCAGGCCGGCAAGAACCAACTGACCGCACCGCTCAAAGTAGGGGCGATTTACACCGTTGGTCCGTACCTTTTCCCACACCTTATTCCGCAACTGCATCGGGTCGCCCCGCAAATGCCGTTGTACATCGAAGAAAACTTCACACACGTGCTGCGCGACAAACTGCGCAATGGCGAGCTGGACGCGATCATCATCGCGCTGCCGTTCCAGGAAGCCGACGTGCTGACGTTGCCGCTCTACGACGAGCCGTTCTACGTGCTGATGCCGAGTGAGCACCCGTGGAGCAAAAAAGACACCATCGACGCCAACCTGCTCAACGACAAGAGTTTGTTGTTGCTGGGTGAAGGCCACTGCTTCCGTGACCAGGTGCTTGAGGCCTGCCCGACGCTGACCAAAGGCGCTGATGGCGCCAAGCACACCACGGTGGAATCCAGCTCGCTGGAAACCATCCGCCACATGGTGGCCTCGGGCCTGGGGATTTCGATCCTGCCGTTGTCGGCGGTCGACAGCCACCATTACGCCCCCGGCATTTTGTCCGTGCGCCCGCTGACCCCGCCGGTGCCGTTTCGCACGGTGGCGATTGCCTGGCGCGCCAGCTTCCCACGGCCAAAAGCCATTGAAATCCTCGCGGACTCGATCCGCCTGTGTTCCGTGGCCAAGCCACCTGCTGCGACGTAAGAAGCTGAAATGACTGAGTTGTCTAACGTGCCGGTCACCGTGTTCAAGGGCGTCGGTGAGGCCATGGCCGAGAAATTGGCCAAGGTCGGGCTCGAAACCGTTCAGGACGTGCTTTTCCACCTGCCATTGCGCTATCAGGACCGCACCCGTGTGGTGCCGATTGGCGCGCTGCGGCCGGGGCAAGACGCCGTGGTCGAAGGCCGGGTGATCGGTCTCGACGTGGTGATGGGTAAGCGCCGTAGCCTGCTGGTACGTATTAACGACGGCACCGGCGGCTTGAGCCTGCGCTTTTACCATTTCAGCAATGCGCAAAAAGAAAGCCTCAAGCGCGGCACCGAAGTGCGCTGCTATGGCGAGGCGCGGCCCGGCGCGTCGGGGCTGGAGATTTACCACCCCGAATACCGCGCCATTACTGGCGCTGAGCCGCCGCCGGTCGACACCACCCTGACGCCGATCTACCCGACCACCGAAGGCCTGACCCAGCAGCGCTTGCGCCAGCTCAGCCAGCAAAGCCTGGCCATGCTGGGGCCGCGCAGCCTGCCGGACTGGTTGCCGCCCGAACTGGCCAAGGACTACCAACTGGCGCCGCTGGACGAGGCCATTCGCTATTTGCATCAGCCGCCCGCCGATGCCGATGTTGAAGAACTCGCGCTGGGCCATCACTGGGCTCAGCACCGCCTGGCGTTTGAAGAACTGCTGACTCACCAGCTCTCGCAGCAACGCCTGCGCGAGAGCCTGCGCTCGCAGCAAGCCCCGGCGTTGCCCAAGGCTAAAAAGCTGCCCAAGCAATACCTCGCCAACCTGGGCTTCCCGCCCACGGGCGCGCAAGTGCGGGTCGGCAACGAAATCGCCTACGACCTCAGCCAGCCCGAGCCCATGCTGCGCCTGATCCAGGGCGATGTGGGCGCGGGTAAAACCGTGGTCGCAGCCCTGGCCGCCCTGCAGGCGCTGGAAGCCGGTTATCAGGTGGCCTTGATGGCGCCCACTGAAATCCTCGCCGAGCAGCATTTCATCAGCTTTAAACGCTGGCTGGAGCCGCTGGGCCTGGAAGTCGCCTGGCTGGCCGGCAAGCTCAAGGGCAAGGCGCGGGCAGCATCGCTGGAGCAAATCGCCAATGGCGCCCCCATGGTGGTCGGCACCCATGCGTTGTTCCAGGACCAGGTGCAATTCAAGAACCTGGCGCTGGTAATCATCGACGAACAGCACCGCTTCGGCGTGCAGCAACGTCTGGCCTTGCGCAATAAAGGCGTGGGCGGAGTCATGTGCCCGCACCAGTTGATCATGACCGCCACCCCGATCCCGCGGACCCTGGCCATGAGCGCCTACGCCGACCTCGACACCTCGATCCTCGACGAACTGCCGCCCGGCCGGACTCCGGTCAACACGGTGCTGGTGGTCGACACGCGGCGGGTTGAAGTGATTGAGCGGGTGCGCGCGGCCTGCGCCGAGGGGCGGCAGGCGTATTGGGTGTGCACCCTGATTGAAGAGTCCGAAGAAATGACCTGCCAGGCAGCCGAAAGCACTTTCGAAGACCTGTCCAGCGCGTTGGGCGAGCTGCGCGTCGGTCTGATCCACGGCCGCATGAAGGCCGCTGAAAAAGCCGAGGTCATGGCCCAATTCAAAGCCGGCGAGCTGCAATTGCTGGTCGCAACCACCGTGATCGAAGTCGGCGTGGACGTGCCCAACGCCAGCCTGATGATCATCGAAAACCCCGAGCGTCTCGGCTTGTCGCAACTGCACCAGCTGCGCGGGCGCGTGGGCCGGGGCAGCGCGGCCAGCCATTGCGTGCTGCTCTACCATCCGCCGCTGTCACAAATCGGACGTCAGCGTCTGGGCATCATGCGTGAAACCAACGATGGTTTTGTGATCGCTGAAAAAGACCTTGAACTGCGCGGCCCCGGCGAAATGCTCGGCACCCGGCAAACCGGGCTGCTGCAATTCAAAGTGGCCGACTTGATGCGCGATGCCGATTTGCTACCCGCCGTGCGCGACGCCGCCCTGGCGTTGCTGGAGCGCTGGCCGAGTCACGTCAGTCCCTTACTGGATCGCTGGTTACGCCATGGCCAGCAGTACGGTCAGGTGTAAAAAGATCGTTCAGTAAATACAGGCGCGGCCGATCCAATACCGGGTTATCAAATTTGAGTTGCACACATCGGATGCAGACCATGAGTAAAGTCGCTATTGCCCTCGCCGTTCCGAGCACGCCACCGGTTATTCAGCAGTTGCTCACTGAGCGGGCGGTTGCCTATCGAGAAGTCCTCGACCACCCGGGGCTCAACCCGGACAGCAAGGTCCAGGCCGTGCTGCTCGATGACACCGCTGGCGCCTTGATGGTGATGTTCGCCCAGAGCCAATTGCTTGACCTCAACCGCCTGGCCGACTTGATCGGGCGTCGCATGGCTGCCGTTGCCCAAAGCCGGCTGCGCGAGATACTCGACCGCCACGGCCTGAAGCAACTGCCGGGTCTGCCGGCCATTACCCGTTCGTCTTGCCTGTACGAAGAGCAACTGCTGCAACAGCCGCTGCTGCTGATCAGCTCGGGGGAGCCGGGCCTGTTGCTGGAAGTCACCCGCGAAGACTTCCTGCGCTTGCTGGGTGTGGCCAACGCCGGGCGCTTTGGTGAGCCTCTGAGCGAGATCATCCTCAACCTGAACCGCCCTGACGACGACAGCGAAGCCATCACCCAGGCAGTCAAGGCCTTCACGGCGCGACGCATTCAGCAGCGGCTTGAAGCCACCATTGAAATACCGCCGCTGGCAGAGAGCGTGCGCAAAATCATGCGCCTGCGGGTTGACCCTGAAGTCACCATCGATGAAATCACCAGCGTGGTGGAAACCGACCCGGCGCTGGCGGCCCAAGTCATGAGCTGGGCATCGTCGTCGTACTACGCGGCGCCGAGCAAAATCCGCTCGGTTGAGGACGCCATCGTGCGCGTGCTCGGGGTCGACCTGGTGATCAACCTGGCCTTGAGCCTGTCACTGGGTAAAACCCTGAGCTTGCCCAAGGACAACCCGCAGTCCTGCACGCCATACTGGCAACAGTCGATCTACACGGCGGCGGTGATTGAAGGCCTGACCCGCAGCATGCCGCGTGACAAACGCCCGGAAACCGGGCTGGCGTATCTGGCCGGGCTGCTGCACAACTTCGGCTACTTGTTGCTGGCCCACGTGTTTCCGCCGCACTTTTCGCTGATTTGCCGCCACCTTGAGGTCAACCCGCACGTTAGCCACAGCGTGATCGAGCAGCACCTGCTGGGCATCAGCCGCGAACAAATGGGCGCCTGGTTGATGCGCCATTGGGGCATGCCGGATGAATTGACCGCCGCGTTGCGTTTCCAGCACGACCCGGACTACATCGACGCCGATGCCGAATACCCGAACCTAGTGTGCATGGCGTTGGGTTTGCTGCGCAATCGCGGGGTTGGTCACGGGGCCTATGCGCCGCTGCCTGATGCGCTGTTCGAGCGCTTGAACGTGACCCGCGAAAAAGCCGAAGACGCGGTCAACAAAGTGCTGGAAGCCGAAGTGCTGCTGCGCGAACTGGCCAACAAATTCAGCCAGGCTTAACGCATAACCTTTCATGTGGGAGAGGGCTTGCTCGCGATATAGGCGACGCGGTGTGTCTGTAACACCGAGTCTGTCCCATCGCGAGCAAGCCCGATCCCACAGATAGTTACCGTTGCGACTGCGAGTGTGCTTGCCCTTGCTGGATCGCCCACTGCACCACTTGCGGCATCAGCGTATCGGCCGCCTGGCCAAAGCCTGCGACAACCTGCGGCACCAGCGGATTGCTCAGCGGTTGGCGTGCTTCAAAACGCTTGGAACTGATGATGCGCTGGTCGCTGCTGCGCACCAGCCGAGCGTTGTATTGCACCAGCACTTCCGGGCTCTTGCCGTTGTAGTGCGTCTGGAACGCCAACAACTCGCCCCCTAATTCGTAATCGGACTGTAAGTTGCTGTCATCGGTGCTCAACGCCGGTACCCGGCCGTCTTGTAAAAAGGCGTCCAGCAGGCGATTGCGCAGCAATGCCGGGGCCGGGTCGCTCCAGCGTGCGCCCTTGTAGTTGCTGATCAGGTTGCCCTCGGGCACCACGGCGATGTTCTGGCTGTTCAGCGTGTTGCTGGCCATTGGTTTTTCAAGGCGCAGCGACCACTTCACCGGGGCGCCCTGGCTGGCCGCAATCGGCGTTTGCGCATCGGGCAGGCGATACACGTCCACCACTTCGGGCTTGGGGAAAATCGAGCAAGCGCTGAGCAGGCTCAGGCTGGCGGCCAGGAAGAGGGAGCCTGCCAGGCGATAAGGTCGGATCATGGGGTGAATTCCTTGTTCTGCTCGCGGCCCAGCAAGTAACCGCTCGGGTTGGCTTCCAGACGCCGCGAAATGCCCCGCAGCGTGTTCAGCGTCTCGCGCAACTCATTGACCGCCGGGCCCAACTGATTAAGCCCTTGCAGCCCGCTGTTGAGCGAGGCTTCGTTGTTGTTGATCAGCGTGTTGATGGTCGCCGTGCTTTGCTCCAGCGAGTGCATGGCCTGCTCGGCACTGGTGAACACTTGCTTGCCCTGGCTGTTGAGCAAGCCGTTGGCGTTGCGCATCAGCGCCGTGGTTTGCTCCAGCGTGGCCGAGGCTTGCTTGCCCACTTGCGACAGCTGCTTGAGGGTCTGCGCGATGTCGTTGCGCTGGTCAGCAATGGCGCTGGTGGTTTGCTCAAAGTTCGATAGGGTTTTGGCCACGCTGTCGACGTTCTCATGGGAGAACAGCCGGTTGGCGTTGTGCAGCAGGATGTTGATGTTGGCCAGCATGTCGTTGCCATCGGTCAGCAGCCGGGCAATTGGCGAGGGCGAGGCCACAATCACCGGCAATTTGCCGTCTTTGCCTTTGAGCATCGGGCTGCTTGGGTCACCGCCGCTGAGCTGGATGATCGAGGTGCCGGTCACGCCGGTCAGTGCCAGCTTGGCCTTGGTGTCGACTTTAACCGGCGTGCCGGCCGCCAGACGAATACGCGCCAGTACGCGACGCGGGTCTTTGTCATCCAGACGCAGTTCAATCACGTCCCCGACCTTGATCCCGTTGTATTGCACCGAGCTGCCTTTGGACAAGCCGCTGACTGCCTCGTTGAACACCACTTCGTAGTCCGTGAACGTATCGTCCATGCTCGACTTCGCCAGCCACAGGCCAAACAGCATGGCGCCTGCGACGACCAACACGCTGAACAGGCCGATCAATACATGATGGGCGCGGGTTTCCATGTCAATGCTCCTTACGCTGGGTTGCCGCTTCATACGCGGCGCGGCCACGAGGGCCATGGAAATACTCATGAATCCAGGGATCGTCGAAGTTTTCGACTTCGGCGATTGGTGCAGCGACCAACACCCGTTTTTGCGACAACACCGCCACCCGGTCCGTGATGGTGTACAGCGTGTCGAGGTCGTGGGTGACCAAAAACACACTCAAACCCAGCGCATCGCGCAGGGTCAGAATCAGTTGGTCGAACGCCGCCGCGCCAATCGGGTCGAGCCCGGCCGTAGGTTCGTCAAGAAACAGGATGTCCGGGTCCAGCGCCAGTGCGCGGGCCAGAGCGGCGCGCTTGATCATGCCGCCAGACAGCGCCGAGGGGTACTTATCGGCCGCCGACAGCGGCAGCCCGGCCAACGCCAGCTTGACCAGCGCCAGGTGTTCAGCGTCGGGGCGGCTCAGCCCGGCGTGTTCGATCAAGGGCATGGCGATGTTTTCGGTCACTGTCAGCGACGAAAACAGCGCGCCTTGCTGAAACAGCACGCCAAAGCGCCGCTCAATCAACGAGCGCTGGGCTTCGGGCAGGCTGAGCAGGTCTTGGCCGAACACCCGCACTTCGCCTTCTGTAGGGCGGCGCAGGCCGACAATGCTGCGCAACAGCACCGATTTGCCCGTGCCGGAGCCGCCGACCACGCCGAGAATCTCGCCTTTGTACACATCCAGATCGAGGTGCTCGTGCACGGTTTGGGTGCCAAACCGATTGCACAGGTCGCGCACTTCGATCACCGCCTCGCGGGGCGTCTTCGTTGGCGTACTCACCAGCCCATCTCCATAAAGAACAGCGCGGCCACGGCGTCGAGCAGGATCACGATAAAGATCGACTGCACCACGCTGGAGGTGGTGTGCGCACCCACCGACTCGGCGCTGCCGCTGACTTTAAAGCCCTCAAGGCAACCGACGGCGGCAATCAAAAACGCAAAGAACGGCGCCTTGACCATGCCCACCAAAAAGTTTTTAACGCCGATGTCGGAGTGCAGCATCGAAATAAACATGTCCGGCGAGATGCCCAGCGACACCACGCACACCACTGCGCCGCCCAAAATCCCGGCCATCATGGCCAGAAAGGTCAGCATCGGCAGGGCGATCAGCAGCGCCAGCACCCGTGGCACCACCAAAAGGTCCATGGGGTCCAGGCCCAGCGTGCGGATCGCATCGATCTCTTCGTTGGCCTTCATCGAGCCAATTTGCGCGGTAAACGAACTGGCCGTGCGGCCCGCCAGGAGGATGGCGGTGAGCAGCACGCCAAACTCACGCAGAAATGAAAACGCCACCAGGTCGACGGTGTAGATTCCGGCGCCAAAATTGGCCAGCACCGTGGCCCCCAAAAACGCCACCACGGCGCCCACCATAAAGGTCAGGAGCGCCACAATCGGCGTGGCGTTGAGGCCGATCTGTTCGATCTGCGCCACCACCGGCGTGACGCGCCACTGCTTGGGGCGCAACAGGTTGCGGGCAATGCTTTGCAGAATGACCCCGATAAACCCCAGCAACTGCAAGGTGTCTTGCCACAGCGTGTAGACCGCGCTGCCGATGCGGCTCAGCAGCAAGAGGCCGATATTGATTTCGACCGCTTTGACCGGCACGCAGAAGTCGCGCATCGAGGAGTACACGGTTTGCAGCAGGGCGCGGTCGGCCTCGGGGAGTTTGGTGGCGCTGTCGGCCAGTTGGCTGACGCGCTCGGCGCCCAGCAACTCAACCAGCAACGACGCGCCTGCGGTATCCAGGCGGGACACGTCATCGAGGTCAATGTGAGTACTGGCGTCGTATGTGCCCGCGAGCTGTTCAGTCAGCTTTTTCAGCCGAGCATAATTGGCCAATGTCCATTGGCCACTGATTATCAGCCGCGCAGGATTACTTGACGTGTCTAGTTGGGCATCGCCCGCCATGGCAGTAATAGTCGTAGGCTCCATGCTCAGTACGCTTAAACGCAGACCTTATGTAATAGCACACTCTCGTAAAAGTGTTTCAGTTTGCCTGTACATCGGTGGGCGTGGATTGATCTGTGTCGGTGACTTTGAAGCGCAGCACCCCAAGCATTTGCCCGTCTTCGGTCAACACTTTGACCTGCCAGCGCCCGACCGGGTTGGGCGGGAAGTTCAGTTTGTGGGTCCAGGCTCGGTAGCCTTCCTTGCGTCCGCCGTGAATATCCAGGGCGATGCGGTCCACCTCTTGGCCGTTGAGCAGCCACACGTGGTAGATCCGTTCGTTGAGGCCACGGGGCGCATTGATCGAGGTGTAGGCATACAAACCCTGGCTGCGCAGCTGGCTGACGCTGATCTGCTCGATACTCTCGCCGGGCGTGCGGCTCTGGACTTGCGTTGTGACCGCGACTTCGGTCATCCACAGCGTTGCGGGCGGCACCCACGAGCGTAGTAGCCAGCCCGTCGCGCCCAGCGCGATGACGATCAGCGGCAACACCAGCCAGCCACGCCAGGTTTTAAGGGGCAGGCTGACCGCCATGCTGGGGATTGAAAGCAGCACGGCTGCGCCCAGCGCCAGTTTGTAGCTCTCGGCGGTGGTCAGATTGAGGATGATCGGCAACGCAGTCAGCAGCGCCGCGAACAGCGCCAGCGTGTGCATGCCCAGGTACAGCCAGCGCCGTGGTGCCAGCCATTTGTAATACAGCGGGTCGGTGATGGTCACCAGCGCGGCGGCGCCCAGCAGGCCGGTAAACACCAGTTGGCCGCTGTTCCAGGTGGTGGTGATGAAAAAGAACGGCAGGACAAAAAACAGGCTTTCCTGATGGATCATCTGCGTTGCGTAACGCAGCAAAGGCGGGGGGATTTCGCGTTTAAAGACGCGGGCAAACCATTGGGTCAGGGTGTTTTCGAGCATCAGCCAGACCCAGCTCACCAGCAGGATCACCGCGATCCAGCGGGCCATGCCTTGCTGGCGGTCCACCAGAATAAAACTGCCCACACCTGAGCAAAAACCGAACAGCGCAATCAGCCCTGGGTAACGCTTCATCAACTCCAGGACGCGCTGTACGTAGTGGTTCCAGTTTGGCATTCGGTGATTCACATTCTGCGTAGGAAAAATCCACAACAGAATAACGGTTTAGCGCGGTTGGCGTCCGGGGGATTGCGCCTTTTAAAAACTGTAGCCGCTGTCGAGGTACGAGGCTGCGATGGGTTGCGAAGCGACCCCAAAGGGCGGTCCTGCGGCCCGCATCGCAGCCTCGTGCCTCGTCAGCGGCTACAAGGTTTGCGTGTTGTCTCAGCGCACGATGCTTTCGAAGCGGCTGGCGCCTGGCAATTCCAGCACCAGTTCATCGCCCACGTTCAGCGGGCCAACACCCACCGGGGTGCCGGTCAAGATCACGTCGCCCGCTTGCAGCGAGAAGCACCCGGCCATGTACTGAATCATCGGCACGATCGGGTTGAGCATCAGGGCGCTGTTGCCGTCCTGGCGCACTTCGCCGTTGATGGTCAGGCGGATGCCAATGTCAGTCACGTCCGGGAACGTGCAGCTCGGTACGAACGGTGCGAGCACGCAGGCGCCGTCGAACGACTTGGCGACTTCCCACGGCAGGCCTTTAGCCTTGAGCTCCGATTGCTTGTCGCGCAGGGTCAGGTCCAGGCCCGGAGCGAAGCCCGAGATCGCGTCCAGCACTTCTTCGGCGCTTGGGTTGTTGGACAACGGCTTGCCGATCAGCACCGAAATTTCGGCTTCGTAATGCACCGAACCGCGATCGTGCGGGATGGCAAACCCGCCTTCGGTCGGCACTACACAACTGCCGGGCTTGATAAACAAGAGCGGCTCAGTCGGGATCGGGTTATCCAGCTCTTTGGCGTGCTCGGCATAGTTACGGCCGATGCACACGACTTTGCCGATAGGAAAGTGAATCCGGGTACCGTCGACGTATTGGTGCTGATAGCTCATGGATCGACTCCGCTGGGGGTTAGTTAAACCGCAAAAATCTTGCCTGGGTTCATGATGCCGTTCGGGTCGAACACGGCCTTGAGGGCTTTCATGTACTCGATCTCAACCGGCGAGCGGCTGTAGGTCAAGTAATCACGTTTGGTCATGCCCACGCCGTGTTCTGCCGAGATCGAGCCGTTGTACTTCTCGACCGTTTCAAAGACCCATTTGTTGACCGTCGCGCACTTGGCAAAGAACTCGTCCTTGCTCAGGTTCTCGGGCTTGAGAATGTTCAAGTGCAGGTTGCCGTCGCCAATGTGGCCGAACCAGACAATCTCGAAGTCCGGGTAGTATTCGCCGACGATGGCGTCAATTTCTTTCAAGAAGGCCGGTACTTTCGAAACGGTGACCGAGATGTCGTTTTTGTATGGCGTCCAGTGCGAGATGGTCTCGGAGATGTACTCACGCAGCTTCCACAGGTTGTGCAGCTGGGTTTCGCTCTGGCTCATCACGCCGTCCAGCACCCAGCCTTGCTCGACGCAGTGCTCGAAGGTTTCCAGGGCGGTGTTGGCCACTTCTTCAGTGGTCGCTTCAAATTCCAGCAGCGCGTAGAACGGGCAGTCCGTGTCAAACGGCGAAGGTACGTCGCCACGGGCCATGACTTTGGCCAATGCCTTGTCAGAGAAGAACTCAAAAGCCGTCAGATCCAGTTTGCTCTGGAAGGCATGCAGCACCGGCATGATGGCATCGAAGTCGGCGGTGCCGAGCACCATGGCGGTCAGGTTTTTCGGTGCCCGGTCCAGGCGCATGGTGGCTTCGACCACAAAGCCCAACGTGCCTTCGGCGCCGATAAACAGCTGGCGCATGTCATAGCCGGTGGCGTTTTTGATCAGGTCTTTGTTCAGTTCCAGCACGTCGCCCTTGCCGGTCACCACTTTCATGCCCGCCACCCAGTTGCGGGTCATGCCGTAGCGAATCACCTTGATCCCGCCGGCATTGGTGCCGATGTTGCCGCCAATCTGGCTGGAACCGGCCGAGGCGAAGTCCACCGGGTAGTACAGACCGTTTTCTTCGGCCAGGTTTTGCAGGGCCTTAGTGACCACGCCCGGCTGGCAGACCGCTGTGCGGTCGGTCAGGTTGAGGTCGAGCACCTGGTTCATGTAATCGAAAGACACCACCACTTCGCCATTCGCCGCAACGGCTGCTGCCGACAAGCCAGTGCGCCCGCCCGATGGCACCAGCGCGACTTTGTGGGTGTTGGCCCAACGCACAATGGCCTGGACCTGTTCGATGGTTTTCGGGAAGACGATTGCGGTGGGCGCAGGAGCGAAATGCTTGGTCCAGTCCTTGCCGTAAGCATTAAGGGAATCAGCATCGGTGAGAACCTTGCCAGGCTCTACCAGGGTCTTCAGCTCTTCAATTACGGCAGGATGGGTCATCAACAGAACTCTCGAACAATTCATGGTCATCCTGAGTACGCTTCACGTCGCAGGAATGGGTGTTTAGCGGGGCGCTTATGCTAGCATACGACCCCCCCGTCGAATCGAGCCGTAGGACGATTCACGGTGCCGGTCTTCACGCCGGCCAGGCCAGCTCAGGCTGTCCATTCCCTGCCATTTTTTCTCTGGGACACAGGTTTACGCAGATGAGCAAGACTTCTCTCGATAAGAGCAAGATCAAGTTCCTTCTTTTAGAAGGCGTCCACCAATCCGCTGTTGAAGTACTGAAGTCTGCTGGTTACACCAGTATCGAGTACATCACCAGTTCCTTGCCTGAAGCCCTGCTGAAGGAAAAGATCGCTGATGCCCATTTCATCGGCATCCGTTCCCGTACTCAGCTGACCGAAGAAGTGTTCGACTGCGCCAAAAAACTGGTTGCTGTTGGTTGTTTCTGCATCGGCACCAACCAAGTCGATCTCAACGCTGCTCGCGAACGCGGTATCGCTGTATTCAACGCCCCTTACTCCAACACCCGTTCGGTGGCCGAGTTGGTGCTGGCTGAAGCGATCCTGTTGCTGCGCGGCATCCCTGAGAAAAACGCTTCCTGCCACCGTGGTGGCTGGATCAAAAGCGCGGCCAACTCCTTCGAAATCCGTGGCAAAAAGCTCGGTATCGTCGGTTATGGTTCGATTGGTACTCAGCTGTCGGTACTGGCTGAAGGCCTGGGCATGCAAGTGTTCTTCTACGACACCGTGACCAAGCTGCCATTGGGCAACGCCACTCAGGTCGGCAACCTGCACGAACTGTTGGGCATGTCCGACATCGTGACCCTGCACGTGCCTGAAACCCCGGCTACCCAGTGGATGATCGGCGAGAAAGAAATCCGCGCCATCAAAAAGGGCGGCATTCTGATCAACGCCGCACGTGGCACCGTGGTTGAGCTGGACGCCCTGGCTGACGCGATCAAGGACAAGCACCTGATCGGCGCCGCTATCGACGTGTTCCCGGTTGAGCCGCGTTCCAACGACGACGTGTTCGAAAGCCCGCTGCGTGGCCTGGACAACGTGATCCTGACCCCGCACATCGGCGGTTCCACCGCTGAAGCCCAAGCCAACATCGGTCTGGAAGTGGCAGAAAAACTGGTCAAGTACAGCGACAACGGTACGTCCGTATCGTCTGTCAACTTCCCGGAAGTGGCCCTGCCGGCTCACCCTGGCAAGCACCGTTTGCTGCACATCCACGAGAACATCCCGGGTGTGATGAGCGAGATCAACAAGGTCTTCGCCGAAAACGGTATCAACATCTCCGGCCAGTTCCTGCAAACCAACGAAAAAGTGGGTTATGTGGTGATCGACGTCGACGCCGAGTCCTCGGACCTGGCGCAAGAGAAGCTGCAAAGCATCAACGGCACCATCCGTTGCCGCGTGCTGTTCTAAATCGCGCGCAATAAAAAGGGAGACCCTCGGGTCTCCCTTTTTTTTGACTGCTGTACTTACTTCACATTAACCGTGATTTTCTTCGACACGATCACCGGGTCGAAGGCTTGGTGGCCAGTGTCGCCCAGCTCCAGTTGCAAGGTGTGTTTGCCTGGGGCCAGGGTCAGTTGGGTTTCAGTCTGCGCTTTGCCGAAATGCAGGTGGTGTTCGTCAGTCGGGATCACCTGGCCTGGCGCAATCGGCTGGTCTACATCGACCAGCAAGTGGTGATGGCCAGAGTGTGGAGCCGGATCGCCAGCAGGTTTGAGGTCGATGCCTTCAATGCCGAACTTTACGGTGAAGGTTTTATCTACAGTGGCGCCATCCGCCGGGGAGATAATCGACACTTTTGCGCCCTCAGGCGCGGGAGTGGCAGCCAGGGCCAGAACCGAAGCGCCCATCAACACAGAAGCCAACGCAACACGAGACAGTAGAGCTTTCATTTGTATCTCCGGTTTTTGAAAAAATCGTCGGGCATGCACAACTTTGAGCAGATCCGCTGTCCAACGCCGCAGTTGACCAACATAAAGCAAAGCGAGCGCTCATTGCGAATCGCTTTCATTAAATTCAAAGGAGTGACCATGCGTTTTTTGCCAGGCCTGATGCTTTTATTGCCATTGGCGAGTCCTTTTGCTCACGCAGAACTGATGGACGACGTAAACGATCGTGGTGAATTGCGTATCGCCCTTGAGGGCAATCAGGCCCCTTACAGCTTCCAGCAGGATGGCCACTTAACCGGCTTTGACGTCGAGCTGGGCGAAATGCTGGCCCGGGAGCTGGAGGTCAATTCCTCGCTCTTGGTCACAGACAGTGATGACCTGCTTTCGGGTGTTGAGAGCGGCAAGTACGACGTGGCCATCAACCACATGGCTATGACTCCTGAACTTCAGGATCGGTTCGATTTCAGTGAACCTTATTTAGCCTCGCCTGAGCTGGCGATCCCTTTTCAGAAAGACAACCCGGCGTTCCAGGGCAGCCTGGACAAAGCCTTGCAGCGCATCAAGGCGGATGGCCGTCTGGCGGCATTGTCAGAGAAGTGGCTGGCCAATGACGCGACTGAGCCCCAGGCTTCAGATCAATAACCCCAGGCGCTACGCATGAGTGCCTGGGGTCATGGTGTGTGTCCGCGTCTTTAGTCGCGCAACGCCTTCACCTGTGCCGGTTTCACCTCGTCGCCTTTATTGCCCCAACTGGTACGAATGAAATTGACCACATCGGCTACTTCCTGATCCGACAGCCTCCAGTCGAAACCCGGCATGGTAAAGGTTGAGGGCGCGGTGTGCGTGGCCGGCAAGGTGCCGCCTTTAAGCACAATGTGAATCAGCGAAGTCGGGTCATCTGATTGCAACACCGGGTTACCCGCCAATGCCGGGAACACACGGGTGTAGCCATACCCATCGGTGCGATGGCAGGCCGCACAGTTGTCGATGTACACCGCCGCACCGCGCTTGCTGTCATTACCGTTCCATAAGGCATCGGGCACTGTCGGGTCATATTTATGGGGTCTGTCTGCCGAGTCGACCGCAGGCAATGTCTTCAAGTAGCGAGCGATAGCGGTCAGGTCGGCATCAGACATGTACTGCATGCTGTGTACGATCACGTCGCTCATACCGCCGAACACCGCGCTGCGATCACTGCGGCCGGTCTTGAGAAACTGCACCAGTTGTTCTTCGCTCCAACTGCCCAGGCCGTCCTTGTGGTCGCCGCGCAGGTTCTTCGCGATCCAGCCTTCCAGCGGCGCACTGCCCGACAGAAACGTGCTGCCCTCTGTCGCGCTCAAGGCTTTTTCCTGCATGGTCAGCGCTCGTGGGGTATGGCATGCACCGCAATGTCCTAGACCTTCCACCAGATACGCCCCGCGACTGACCACCGGATTTTGCCCAGGGGCAGGGGTGAAGTCGGCCACTGCAGGGGCAAACGTCCAGCGCCACATAGCCAATGGCCAACGCATGCTTAACGGCCAGGGAATATCGACCGCCCGGTTCTCGGCATCGACCGGCTTAACGCCCTGCATGAAGTAGGCATACAGCGCTTGCATGTCGGCCTGGTTGACCCGCGCGTAAGACGGGTAAGGCATCGCCGGGTACAACGTGCTGCCGTTTTTGGCGATGCCATGGCGCACAGCGTTGTCGAAATCGTCAAAGCTGTAGGCGCCGATGCCGCTCGGGTCGGGAGTGATGTTGGTCGAGTAAATCGTACCGATCGGGGTTTCCATGGGCAGGCCGCCAGCGAAAGGCTTGCCACCTTTGGCCGTATGACACGCCACACAGTCACCGGCTCGCGCCAGGTATTCACCGTGTTTGATCAAGGCTGCCTGACCGACTTCAGCAGCCAGCGCCGAAAAACTGCCCAGCAGGGCCAAGGTCGCGATAACAACTGTTTTCATGGTCATCGCTCCTTATGCCTGAACCAGCGGGCCGGGGTTTTTCAGGTACTGTTCGCGGATCGCCCGGGCCGACCAGTAGGTCAGCGCGGCCACAAGACCGGTCGGGTTGTAACCCAGCCCCTGCGGGAACGCCGAGGCGCCCGGTACAAATACGTTGTGTACGTCCCACGATTGCAGGTAACGGTTCAGCGCACTGGTCTTCGGGTCAGTGCCCATGATCGCGCCGCCGTTCAGGTGAGTGGTCTGGTAGGACGCGGTGTTGAAGTGCTCACCCACTTTTTTACCGAGCAGGGCGATGGCTTTGGGGTTCATCGCCTCGGCGATCTTGCCCATTTTCTCCATCATGAAACGGTTCATTTTGATGTCGTTTTCTTGCCAGTCGAAGGTCATCCGCAAAAGAGGCTGACCGTAGGCATCGCGATAAACCGGGTCTAGATCGAGATAGTTACCACGGTAGGATTGATGCGCGCCGTGCGCGTCCATTGATACCTGGTGGGTGTAGTAATCGGCGGTGGCTTTTTTCCAGGCACTGCCCCAGGCCGGTGTACCAGGCGGGTTGGACGTGCCGGCAATGGGGCGGCTGCCGGCCTGGTTGACCCACATCGGCGAGCCACCCACAAAGCCATGTGGCCCGTGGTCAAAGTTATCGGCGTTGAAATCATCAATGGCCACGCCATTACCGCCCGCACCGATAAAGTTGTTGGTGTGCACCTCTTTATCGAAATAGGCCTTGATGGTGCCCATGTTCTGGTACGCGAAGTTTTTACCGACCACCCCTTCGCCGGTTTTCGGGTCGTACGGTTTGCCGATGCCCGAGAGCAGCATCAAGCGCACGTTGTGGAACTGGAAAGCGCCCAGAATGACCAGGTCTGCCGGTTGTTCGATCTCACGGCCCAGCGCGTCGATGTAAGTGACGCCCGTGGCTTTGTTCTTGGTGCTGTCCAGGTTGACCCGAATCACATGGGCGTCAGGGCGCAACTCAAAGTTGGGCAGCGGCTTGAGCGCGGGCAAAATGTTCACGTTTGGCGAGGCTTTGGAGTACATGTAGCAGACATAACCACTGCAGAAACCGCAGAAGTTGCACGGCCCCATTTGTGCGCCATACGGGTTGGTATAAGGCCCTGATGTATTGGCCGACGGCAGGTTATACGGCTTGTAGCCCACCTCAGTGGCCGCTTTCTGGAAGAGCTGGGCCGACACCGTATTCTTTTGTGAAACCAGCGGAAAGTGGTCGGAACGATCCGCCGCATACGGGTTGCCACCCCGGCCTTCGCCCACAATGCGGCCGTTCACGGTCCAGGCCTGGCCCGAGGTGCCGAACACTTTTTCGGCGTAATCGAAGAACGGTTCCAGTTCTTCATAACTGACGCCGAAGTCCTGGATGGTCATGTCCTTGGGGATAAAGTTTTTGCCGTAGCGTTCTTCGTAGTGGCTGCGCATGCGCAGTTCAATCGGGTCAACCCGAAAATGTACCCCCGACCAGTGCAACCCGGCGCCGCCCACACCGTTGCCAGGCAAGAACGCCCCCAACTGGCGATTCGGCAAGGCCACGTCATTGACGCTATGGCGAATGGTCACGGTTTCTTTCGATACGTCCTGAAAGAGCTTTTTGCGCACGCTGTACGTCAGTTCGTCGATGACCTGAGGGTAGTTACCGTCCGGATACGTGTCCTGCATCGGGCCGCGCTCAAGGGCTACAACGTTTAGACCGGCTTCGGTTAACTCTTTGGCCATGATCGCGCCGGTCCAGCCGAAACCAACGATAACGGCATCTACTTTTTTCATAACGGTCGACATGCTCAGGCCCTCTCGCCGCGAATGGAAACTGCCGGGAAGGGGTACTGCTCGTTGCGTTCGACCCAGTCCATAAAGTCAGCGCGAGCGCCGGGGAAGCCGATCATGGTCCAGCCGACCATGCCCTTGTTGCCGCCGTGAATGGGGTCACAAAAGAAGCCTTCCTTAGTGTTTTGCAGCAGGAAACTGAAAAACATCTTGGCCGGGACGTTCTCGAAGTGGGGCGTTCCGGCCTCCAGCTGTTTGAGCACTTCGTCTCGGGTAGCGCTGTCTAGCCCAGCAAATGTTGAGTTATAGGTCGTTTTGCACAGTGCCTCCGTGGCAGCGATGCCCAAGCGGTAGATCTGTTTGGGCACAAGCTTGCTCTGCCAGCCCATCTCGGCCGGCGCATCGGTATTGAATGGACCCTGCATGAACCACAGGGCGCCGCTGGCGTACGGTGTGTGCATTTGCCGGTCTATGTATTCCGGGACGCCAGCTTCCAGAGCGCCGGGGCCTTGCTCGTCGGCGGGGATCAGGCGTGCTACCGCAGCGTTCAGAAATGCCCACTCCTGGGCCGTGAAATACGTCGGCTCATAAGGCGTGGCAGGGGAAGACGTGCGCCCCACAGGTTCAGGTGTGGCTGTAGCGCCCGCAGCGGGTGTCGCCATGAGCACAGAACCGCCGAGGCCGGTGCTTGCCACAGTGACCACCGGAATCAGCGTTAGGGTTTTGCGCAAAAACTCACGCCGCGGGTTGTCTTGTTCAGACATGGGAGGGGCACCTCTTCAGACATTCACGGGTAGCAGTTGCTCAGTGGCAACTTTCATTTTGGCAGCGACAAGCGTCGCAGATGAGCTTAAAAAATAGGTATCAGCAATTAATAGTTACAAATACTAGCAGGTAAGGGCCGCAGCTGAAGCGATTCATGCGTAATTTTGCCGCACCTCAGCGCTGCAACAGCGCTGGCTAATCACGAATTTTTGACAAGTGGCTCACACAGTTTTTATCAGGCCTGACTCACTCTAGCGCCACCTCCTTATCCTTTAGTCGAAGTGGTTGCGCTGACATGCCCAAAGCCCGGTTTGCTCCTGCCCTGTGCCTGACATTATTGGCGGCGTTTTCGCTACCCCAGGCGATGGCCGATGATTTTGCCGTGGCGCGCCCGCCCCAGTGGGCGCAGCCGGTTGATGCGCAATACAACCTGTACCAAATGTCGCCCACGCTGTACCGCAGCGCCTTGCCCGATGATCAGGCCCAGCCGCTGCTGGACAAGCTGCACATCGGCACCGTGATCAACTTTTTGCCCGAAGCCGACAGCAGCTGGTTAAAAACCCCGGGGGTTGAACAAGTCCAATTGCCGTACCGCACCAATCATGTCGATGACGCCGATGTACTGGCCGCCTTGCGCGCCATCCAGACGGCTCAGGCCCATGGCCCGGTATTGATGCACTGCAAACATGGTGTCGACCGCACAGGCTTGATGGCAGCGATGTACCGCGTGGTGGTGCAGGACTGGAGCAAAGAAGACGCCCTGAAAGAAATGACTCAAGGTGGCTTTGGCGAAAACTCGCACTTCAAGGATGGCGAGAAATACATGATGCAAGCCAACATCCCGAAACTGCGCCAAGCCCTGGCCAGCGGCGCGTGCAGCACCAGCCCGTTCGCCTCTTGCGTGGTCAAGAACTGGTTGAGCCCCAAGGTTTAAGGGTTATTGGCCTTGGGTAAAGGTCCGGCCCACTGGCGCAGCGCCGCTTTGCGCTGCAACGGTGGGAGCTTGCCCAATTGTTCAACCTCCTTGTAAAACACCGCCCAGTCACCGCCGGTTTGCTTGAACAACGCCGCAAAGGCCGGCACCCATTGGTCATACAACCCGAACGGCAGCAGCTTGGCGTTGTTCATCGGGGCATTAACCCACGCGTCGTAGCGGTTGTTGCCCGCCCATTGCTGGTCGCGAAGCGCACGGTATTCACGGCGCATGCGCTCAAACTCCGCGGCTTTGCGCTGACGCATCTCAGCCGCTGGCAACGATTGGTTGTACAGCTGCTGCAGGCGCTGGCGCGTACTCAGAACCAAGGCAATAAACGCTTCGCGCTGCTGCAAACCCTTGGTGTGTGCCGCTGGCAGCCCTTGGTAGGCGCGCCATTGGCGCGTGCCTTCCTGCTCGACAAAGCTGGCAAATGACTCGTTGAACTCAGTGTCGTCCTTCACATAAAAACGCTGATGCGCCAGCTCGTGAAAAATCAGCGTGGCCAGTCGCTCATCGCCCCAGTGCAGCATGCTGTTAAGGATCGGGTCATCAAACCAGCCCAGGGTCGAGTACGCCTCAACCCCGCTGACCCACACATCCATGCCTTGCTCGCGCTTGAGCGCGGCATCCCCGCGAGCGGCGCCCTGAGAGTAATAACCCCGGTAGGCCACGCACCCGGCCACCGGAAAGCAATAGGTGACCGGGTCGAGCGAAAACTCCGCTGTCGCAAAGACATTCCACACCACGTACGGTCGCTGGATATCGGCGTACAGGCGATAACTCTGGTTGTCAGGCAGCTTTAAATGTTCGCTGGCAAAGGTCCGGGCCGCTTGGGACCGGGCCAGATGCTGGCGCAGCACAGGGTCACGCTGAGGGTCGGCCATTACCTTGGCCACCGGCTCGCGGGCTTGCAACACGTGCCATTGGCCGGTGAGCAATTGCGAGTAGTAACCCGTACTGGAGCAACCGTATAAAAGAGGTAGAAAGGCGAGGGCAAGCAGGCAGCGAACAGTCAGGGGCATGGTGCGGTCCAGTGGGCGACAAGTGCTCATCCAGCACACCCTATGTGACGCGTGTGAAAAAGCACAGCACCCTGTGAGAGCGGTCTGGCGCTATGCTGATGCATCACATCCTGATGGACACTCCCATGCGCACGTTTTTGCTCTTGCTCACGGCCAGCCTGCTCAGCGCCTGTGCCAGCACGCCTCTGCTGCCACACGATCCGAACATGGCCTGGGTCGACCTGGAAACCCAAACCGGCAAGCTGATCATGGCCGAGCGTCTGGATAACCAGCGCCTGAACGACGGGCGTTATTTTCAGGTTACTCCCGGCAACCACGAGTTGATGGTGCGCTTTGACTACGAAGTGTTTATCGGCGGGATGGGCATGTTCAGCGAGCCGCAAGAGCGGCTGTGTTACCTCTCCGTCAACTACGCGGATTTCCAGCCCGGCCAACGCTACCGGCTGCAGGCCCGCTCTCTGGGCTTTAACGCCTACGCCCGGTTGTACAACGCCGAAGGCAAGGTGCTGGCCGAGGAGCGGCTGGTTAACTGCCTGCCTTAATCAAATCAGTTGTCGTTTTTTTGGTAGATGATCTTCTTCGTGCCGTTTTCGCACGAACCTACCACCATGTTCTGATCGTGTACTTCGTCATTGGTCACGATCTCGAGCGTGTAAGACGACACGTTATTGGCCTGAATCTTGGCTTCGATTTCAGCCTTCAACTCGTCGCAAGGTTTGGGCGCTGCCCATACCGAGGTGGCCAAAGCACAACTGATTACCGCTAAAGCAAAACGTTTCATGATGAGACTCCCTTCTTGCAGAACGCACAGTAATGGTCAGACGCAATCGGCGGCTATTCGATCACATTCGGCGATGTCTGCGAACTGTCCGGGTTAACGCCGCCCCCACTGCGAGGCAGGCGGGGGCGTACGTCGGGTCTATCGATCAGGCCTGCAGCGTAGCGTCGAGGGTGATTTTGGCGTTCAGCACCTTGGACACCGGGCAGCCTTCTTTGGCTTTTTTAGTCAGCTCATCGAATTGCTGCTGGGTCGCGCCCGGTATTTTGGCCTTGAGGATCAAGTGCACCGCAGTAATCGCAAACCCGCCCTCGACTTGATCCAGGGTGACTTCAGCTTTGGTGTCGATGCTGTCGGCCTTAAGCCCGGCATCGCCCAAAATCATCGACAGGGCCATCGAAAAGCAACCGGCATGGGCGGCGCCGATCAGTTCTTCAGGGTTGGTGCCCTTGCCACCTTCAAAGCGGGCCTTGAAGCCATACGGTGCGTCGCGCAACACGCCCGTCTCGGTAGAGATGGAGCCGATGCCGGTTTTAAGGTCGCCTGCCCAGTGTGCCGATGCAGTCTTTTTAATACTCATACGTGCCTCCTGAAGAACGGCGTGAAGGTTTCACGCCTTGACTGAGGTTGTGAGGGGTGTCGGCTCCACAAAGTTCATCCTGTCGGACAAATCGCATTTTTTCGTGGCTCAAATGATGAATGCCATTGAAACTCGGGTATATGCCCATATTGCTGTCATCACTGGCGGGTTAATGCGAGTGCCTGAACCTGCCCCTCACTTGGAGTAGCCAGCTGATGAAACGATTGTCTGATGTCAAATTCTCGACCCTCGACCTGGTGCCTGTGCGCGAAAACGGTAGCGCCGCCCAGTCGTTGCACAACTCGCTGGATTTGGCCCAACACGTAGAAAAGTTTGGCTACAACCGTTTTTGGGTAGCCGAACACCACAACATGGACGGCATCGCCAGCTCGGCGACCTCGGTGCTGATCGGTTATCTGGCCGGTGGCACCTCGACCATTCGCGTCGGTTCGGGCGGGGTGATGCTGCCCAACCACGCACCGCTGGTGATTGCCGAGCAGTTCGGCACGCTCGAAAGCCTCTACCCTGGGCGCATCGACCTGGGCCTTGGCCGCGCGCCGGGCTCCGACCAAATGACTGCCCGCGCCCTGCGCCGTGAGCGTTCCGGCAGCGCGGACGACTTCCCGGAAGACGTCGCCGAGCTGATGCGCTACCTGGGCCCACGCACCCCGGACCAGCGAGTGATCGCCATGCCCGGTACCGGCACCAACGTGCCCGTGTGGTTGCTGGGGTCAAGCTTGTTCAGCGCGCAACTGGCCGGTGAGCGTGGCTTGCCCTACGCCTTCGCCTCACATTTCGCACCGCGTTTGATGCACGAAGCGATTCGCGTCTACCGCAACCACTTCAAGCCTTCGGCGGTGCTCGACAAGCCGTATGTGATGTTGGGTGTGCCGTTGGTCGCGGCCGATACTGATGAACAGGCTGAATACCTGTCCACCTCCGTGCTGCAACGCATTTTGGCCTTGATGCGTGGGCAGAGCCTGGTACAGCGCGCGCCGGTGAAAACCATGGACGGGCTGTGGCTACCCCACGAGAAAGAAGCAGTGATGAGCTTTTTGGGCCTGGCGATGGTCGGCAGCCCCGAGAAAATCCGCGCCAAACTGCAAGTGCTGGTCGAACAGACCCAGGCGGATGAACTGATCTTTACCTGTGACCTGTACGAGCATGCAGACCGTATTCATTCCTACGAACTGCTGTCGCAAGTCATGAAAGGGGCCTAAACCCACGCAAAACCTGTAGGAGCGAGCTTGCTCGCGAGCTTTTAAACAATCAAAAGATCGCGAGCAAGCTCGCTCCTACAGGTGTATTTCAAGGTGTTAGCCGCGCTTGTAAACGATATCTTTGGTGCCGCCTTCACACGAGCCCACGACTTTTCCGTCAGAGGCAGTGCCCTTGTCGACCACTTCCAGCGAATAGTGCGGGACGCCATTAGCATCAATCTTCGCAGCAATTTCGCTTTTCAGTTCCTCACAAGGCTTGCCCGCTGCGAAAGCAGTGCCCGCCAGACTCAGTAAAGCTACAGCCACTAAAATCTTTTTCATCGGTCAGTTCCCCAGATCAAAACAAAATGGGTGCGACACGACTGCTCATGTCGCACCCAGAGGGTTTAGCGGACTTTGTGGCAAACGGCCAGTTTGTTGGCTAAAAGTCTGACGCAGATCAGCTGCTGGCGATCCGGAAACCGACCTTCAGCGTCACCTGATAGTGCGCCACCTTGCCGTCCTTGATATGCCCGCGCGTGTCCAGCACCTCAAACCATTCCAGGTGTTTGATGGTTTTGTTGGCTTCGGCCAGTGCATGACTGATGGCGTCTTCTATGCTGCTTGGGGACGAGCCTACCAGTTCGATTTTCTTGTAGGTGTGATGGTCAGACATAACGTTCTCCTTTGTCGTCAATCAAAGCCTAGCAGCGAATCTGCTGAATACTTCGTGGGCCGTTCGCAAGGAAAAGTTCAGGTTTTTTGCACTTTCTGAAAACGGCGCAGTCGGACTAAACACGCACCCTCACTCACAAATGCAGGAGAGCCCTAATGGCTAGCAATACTTCACGTAAAGCGTCATTGCAAAGCATGGAAGCCGAGATCGAGAGCCTGCTCAAGTCTCTGGAGAGCTTCAAGCACGACGCGTCTGACGAGTCCAAAAAGACCCTTGGCGCCCTCAAAAGCAATGCCGAGAACGCGCTGAAACATTCGCGTCACCTGCTCAGCGACGCGTATGAAGAAGTGAAAGACAAAACCCGCGAAACCGCCATTGCCACCCGTGAATACGCACAAGAGCATCCATATGCGACCGCCGGCGTTGCACTGGGTGCATTGGGCCTGCTGGCGGCTTTTCTGCTCTGCAAGCGTAACTAATCCTGCGCAAGCTCAGCCTTGAGCCATTGCGCCAGTTGCCGAGCGCGCCCGTCTGCGGCGCGCTTTGGCACCCACAACGCCAGCTGCGCCGGGGTTTGAGTAAAGCCCCACGGCGCAGTCAGGCGACCGGCTCGCACGTCCTCAGCCACTAACGGCTCAGGGGCAATTGCCACACCCAGGCCCGCCACTGCGGCTTCGAGCAAGTAGTACAAGTGCTCAAACCCTTGCCCGTAATTTAACGCCTTCGCATCGATCGCCTGTTGTTGTGCCCAGCTGGGCCACGCCTGCGGTCGCGACGTGGTGTGCAGCAGCGGTTCATCCAGCAGGGCGCTGGCCGGTGCCTGACACAGTTGCGGGTAATGCGCGTAATGCGGGCTCAGCACCGGGCCGATGCGCTCACTGGCCAATTCGTACACCTGCATGTCAGCGGGCCATGGCGGCTCGGCAAACACCAGCCACGCGTCCAGCCCGGAGCGGCGCGGGTCCAGGTCGCCTTCACCCGCCGACAGGTGCAAGCGCAAATCCGGCAGGTCGGCTTTTAAACGGCCCAGACGCGGGATAAACCAGCGCGCCAGCAAACTGCCCGAACAGCCCAGCACAAACGGCGCGTCGACATGGCTTTGCGTGAGTTCGGTGCATACATTACGCAAGCGGTCGAAGGCTTCGCTGCTGGCATCGCGCAGGCGGATCCCGGCGTCCGTGAGCTTCAGGCCGCGGCCTTCCTTCACAAACAGGCTGACCCCCAAGTGTTCTTCAAGCACTTTGATTTGCCGACTAACGGCACCGTGGGTGACGTTAAGCTGCTCGGCCGCCTGGCTGACGCTGTTCAGGCGGGCGGTGGCTTCGAACGCGCGCAGGGCGTTAAGGGGCGGGAGGTCGCGGCTCATGGTATCTGTGAGTTTTCCTGACAGGTTGTGGCGATCTTATCGGTTTTCATCTGGCGTTGTCGCGCGTAAAGTCAGGCCCATCGACCTTCGCACCTCTTTATCTGGAGCGTCACATGACCCAATCCACATTGCGTAACGGCCCGGACGACAATGGCCTGTTCGGCTCATTCGGCGGCCGCTACGTCGCTGAAACCCTGATGCCGCTGATCCTCGACCTCGACCGCGAGTACGAGCTGGCCAAAAAAGACCCTGAGTTCATCAAAGAACTGGCCTACTTCCAGCGCGACTACGTGGGCCGTCCAAGCCCGCTGTACTTTGCCGAGCGCCTGACCGAGTTTTGCGGCGGCGCCAAGATCTACCTCAAGCGCGAAGAGCTGAACCACACCGGCGCGCACAAGATCAACAACTGCATCGGGCAGATTCTGCTGGCGCGGCGCATGGGCAAAAAACGCATCATCGCTGAAACCGGCGCAGGCATGCACGGCGTTGCGACGGCCACCGTGGCCGCACGTTTTGGCCTGCAATGCGTGATCTACATGGGCACCACCGACATCGAACGCCAGCAGGCCAACGTGTTTCGCATGAAACTGCTGGGCGCCGAAGTGATCCCGGTCGTGGCCGGTACCGGCACCTTGAAAGACGCCATGAACGAAGCGCTGCGTGACTGGGTGACCAACGTCGACAGCACCTTCTACCTGATCGGCACCGTGGCTGGCCCGCACCCGTATCCGGCGATGGTGCGCGACTTCCAGGCCGTGATCGGCAAGGAAACCCGCGAGCAGATGCAGGCCCAGGAAGGCCGCCTGCCGGACAGCCTGGTGGCGTGCATCGGCGGTGGTTCCAACGCGATGGGCTTGTTCCACCCGTTCCTGGACGACACCGGCGTTGAAATCATTGGTGTTGAAGCGGCCGGTTACGGCATTGAAACCGGCAAACACGCGGCCAGCCTCAACGGCGGCGAGCCGGGCGTGTTGCACGGCAACCGCACCTTCCTGCTGCAAGACGACGACGGCCAGATCATCGACGCCCACTCAATCTCGGCGGGCCTGGACTACCCCGGCATCGGCCCGGAACACGCATGGTTGCACGACATCGGCCGCGTCCAGTACACCTCGGTCACCGACGACGAAGCGCTGGATGCGTTCCATAAATGCTGCCGCCTTGAAGGCATCATCCCGGCTCTTGAAAGCGCCCACGCGCTGGCCGAAGTCTTCAAACGCGCACCGACCTTGCCGGCCGATCACCTGATGGTGGTCAACCTGTCTGGCCGAGGCGACAAAGACATGCAAACCGTGATGCACCACGTTGAACAGTCCCAGCAGGAGAAACACTGATGAGCCGCCTGCAAACGCGTTTTGCCGAACTCAAAGAACAGAACCGCGCTGCGCTGGTGACCTTTGTCACCGCCGGTGACCCGGATTACGCCACCTCGCTGGCCATCCTCAAAGGCCTGCCTGCTGCGGGCGCTGACGTGATCGAGCTGGGCATGCCCTTCACCGATCCAATGGCCGATGGCCCGGCGATCCAGCTGGCCAACATCCGTGCGCTGGGTGCCAAGCAAAACCTGGCGAAAACCCTGCAAATGGTGCGCGAGTTCCGCGAAGGCAACAGCGACACGCCGCTGGTACTGATGGGTTACTTCAACCCGATCCACCATTACGGTGTGGCTAAATTCATCGCTGACGCCAAAGCGGCTGGCGTTGACGGCATGATCGTGGTCGACATGCCACCCGAGCACAACTCAGAGCTGTGCGACCCTGCGCAAGCGGCGGGCCTGGACTTCATCCGCCTGACCACCCCAACGACTGACGATGCGCGCCTGCCTAAAGTGCTCAATGGCAGCTCGGGCTTTGTGTACTACGTGTCGGTGGCAGGCGTGACTGGCGCCGGTTCCGCAACTACAGACCAAGTGAGCGAAGCGATTGCGCGCCTGCGCCGTCACACCGACTTGCCGATCAGTGTGGGTTTCGGGATTCGCACTCCGGAACAAGCGGCGGCGATTGCCCGCTTGGCGGATGGCGTGGTGGTGGGCTCGGCCCTGATCGACAAAATCGAAAACGCGGCCACCCCGGAACAAGCGGTCGATGGCGTACTGAGCCTGTGCGCGGCCTTGGCCGAAGGCGTGCGGACTGCTCGCGCGGGTTAACGCTAAAAACCTGTAGGAGCGAGCTCGTCTCGCGATCTTTTAAACATCAAAAGATCGCGAGGCAAGCTCGCTCCTACAGGGGATGTGTGTCGTTTCACCCGCCGCGGATGGCGGGCACCACTTCATGGGTCAGCCATTGGCGCAAATGGCGGTTCTCGGGGTGGTAGTGGTACAGCAACATCGCATACGCCCCCGATTCGCTGAGCATCAAGGTGTCTTGCACGGCGCCGTGGCTACGGATCGGTAGTTCCTGATGCTGATCAGCATCCAGCTTGGCCAACCCTTTACGCCCTAGCGTGCGGCCCATCAAACGGCCGAGATCGCGTGCGCAACACCACATTTGATCCCCCAACCACACCACTCGCAATTGCAGGCGATGACGCACAAAAATTCGGCTGTTAAGTGGCTCGGGATCAATCTCGTAATACGCCAAGGCACGCCGGGTGGCGGCGTGGTCGCTGAGCAGGGTGTGGGTGTAGTCGGTGTTTGAGCGGGGTGGGTCGGGTGTGATGGTTTTCATTTGGCTGCTTCCTAACGTATGGGTTGGAGCCGCTAAACATCACTTCCACATGATAGGTGGCGGCTGTACGCAGGTGTGGAAGACCGGGACGTTAGGCACCCGGCGCACTCGAGAGTGCCCCGCGCACAGCCACCATAAAACACAGGCAATAAAAAACGCCTGACTGGGTGGCGCTGTGTGCGCCTAACGATATAAGGGCTTCCACACCCTGTCACTGATTTTGCAGTGACAGCCCCAAGACTAGGCCTGCCAACCCGGCCCCACAAGCGGGTCAACGCCGCTACGGGTTGCAGGAAATGTCCGAGAAGTCGCCCTCACCCTAGCCCTCTCCCTGTATGGACCGGGGACATCGCGAACACTTTGTTCGGAGACATAGCGAACAGTTAACGAAGCTTTTTCCCTGATATTACAACCCCGGTCACTCTGTCAATTTGCGCAATACGATGGCTTCCCCAGAAGACATCGTATTGCCCATCTTCAACACCTTCTCGTACACCTACGCACTCGCCTTTAAAGCCTTTGCCGAGCCTCCAGGGCTGACCCTGCCAGTAGATCTCACCTTTAGCCTGCACCTTTCGCACATGAAGCTCAGCACCGTACTCGATGGCAGGTAGCACCTCCTGATACTCCCGTGCGCTGGGCGTATATCGAGACGCTGGTACCTGCATGCCT
>NZ_JBEOPQ010000012.1:0-97307 GCF_040310285.1 Pseudomonas sp. HY2-MNA-CIBAN-0224
GAGCTTGCCTCGCGATCTTTAAAAGATCAAAAGATCGCGAGGCAAGCTCGCTCCTACAGAGTGATCTTTTAATCGATCACCCGCGCACTCCACTCGCCATTGACCAAGCGCTGCAAGCCCAGCGGGTTGCTGTTTTGCAACGCTGCGGGAAGCAGGGTGTCGGGGTAGTTCTGGTAGCACACGGGGCGCAGGAAGCGATCAATTGCCAGCGAACCCACCGACGTACCGCGAGCATCCGAGGTGGCCGGGTAAGGGCCGCCGTGGACCATGGCATCGCACACTTCGACGCCGGTCGGGTAGCCGTTGACCAGAATACGCCCGACCTTTTGTTCAAGGATCGGCACCAGCCACTGATAGTGCTGCAGGTCGCCCGGTTCGCCAGTCAGGGTGGCAGTCAGTTGCCCGCGCAAGGCCAGCAAGGCCTCTTTTAACTGCGCGTCATCAGCCACTTCGATGATCAAGGTCGCCGGGCCAAACACTTCTTCTTGCAGCAACGGGTCCTTGTCCAGCAGCAGGCTGACATCGGCCTTGAATAGTTGTGGCTGCGCTTGCGTGCCGCTCTGTGCGTGCCCCGCCAGATGGCTGATGCCCGCGTGATTGATCAACTGCTCGACGCCCTTGGCGTAATTGCGCAGGCCACCGGCATTGAGCAAGGTGTGCGGCGCCTGTTCGCTCATGTATTGGGTCAGTTGTTGCACAAACCCGGTGAACTCAGGCGAGCGCACGCCGATGACCAAGCCCGGATTGGTGCAGAACTGGCCGCCGCCCAAGGTCACCGATGCGGCCAGGTCTTTGGCGATGCTGGCCGCGCGTGCTGCCAGGGCTTGAGGCAGGAGGATGACCGGGTTGATGCTCGACATCTCGGCAAACACCGGGATCGGCTGTTCGCGCTCGGCGGCCATTTTGCTCAGGGCATTGCCGCCATGCAGCGACCCGGTAAAGCCCACGGCCTGGATAGCCGGGTGCTTGACCAGCGGCTCGCCGACGCCTGCGCCAAAAATCATGTTGAACACGCCTTTGGGCATGCCGGTTTTTTCGGCGGCGCGGATAATCGCGCAACCAACCTGATCGGCGGTCGCCATGTGCCCGCTGTGGGCCTTGAACACTACCGGGCAGCCTGCGGCAAAGGCCGCGGCGGTATCGCCACCCGCCGTTGAAAACGCCAGCGGAAAGTTGCTCGCGCCGAACACCGCAATCGGCCCTACACCAATCCGGTATTGGCGCAGATCTACGCGGGGCAGCGGCTTGCGATCCGGCAGCGGCAAGTCAATGCGTGCGCCTAAAAAGTCACCACGACGCAACACCTTGGCAAACAGGCGCATCTGCCCGCTAGTGCGGCCACGCTCCCCTTGAATGCGCCCGGCCGGCAGCGCAGTTTCGCGGCAGACCAGCGCGACAAAATCGTCACCCAACTGGTCGATTTCATCGGCGACGGCGTCGAGGAACTCGGCGCGGCGCTCGGGGCTGAGTTGGCGGAAG
The DNA here is from genome assembly GCF_040310285.1 of Pseudomonas sp. HY2-MNA-CIBAN-0224. Lineage (NCBI taxonomy): Bacteria > Pseudomonadati > Pseudomonadota > Gammaproteobacteria > Pseudomonadales > Pseudomonadaceae > Pseudomonas > Pseudomonas sp. HY2-MNA-CIBAN-0224. The sequence goes on from NZ_JBEOPQ010000012.1 coordinate 1,480, forward strand.
CTCGCAAAAGCTTCATCGGCGGCCTGGGCGGCCAGGTCGACCTCTTCGGCGGTAGCTTGATAAAAGTGATAAGGCAGGGCTTCGCCCGTGGTCGCATCAAGGCTTTGAAGGAGGGTGGTGCCTGCGGCGCTGCGGCGACCGGCGATAAAGTTGTGGCCTGTAACAGTCGACATGTGTTCAATCCTTACTTATTAGGCGTGCGTGCAGCGCGGCTCAGCGCACCAGACACGGTTTTTTGTTATCGAATTTCCAGCCGGGAATCATGTATTGCATGGCGATGCTGTCGTCCCGTGCGCCGAGGCCCATGCCTTTGTACAACTCGTGGGCCTTGGCGACGGCGTCCATGTCGATGTCGACGCCCAGGTCGGGTCTGGCCGGCACCTGGATCTCCCCGTCAATGATTTGCAGCGGGTCGCGGGTCAGGTGCTGGCCGTCCTGCCAGATCCAGTGGGTATCAATGGCGGTGATCTCGCCGGGCGCGGCAGCAGCGACCTGGGTGAACATGGCCAGCGAAATATCAAAGTGGTTGTTGGAGTGCGAGCCCCAGGTCAGGCCCCATTCGTGGCACATTTGCGCGACCCGCACCGAGCCTTGCATGGTCCAGAAATGCGGGTCGGCCAGCGGGATGTCGACCGACTGCAACTGGATCGCATGGCCCATTTCCCGCCAGTCGGTGGCGATCATGTTGGTGGCGGTCGGCAGGCCGGTGGCGCGGCGGAACTCGGCCATCACTTCGCGCCCGGAATAGCCGTTTTCGGCGCCGCACGGGTCTTCGGCATAGGCCAGCACTTTATGCTGGTCGCGGCACAGGGCGATGGCTTCCTTGAGCGACCACGCGCCGTTGGGGTCCAGGGTGATACGCGCGTTGGGGAAGCGTTCGGCCAGGGCGGTCACAGCTTCGATTTCTTCAGCGCCGCGCAGCACGCCACCCTTGAGCTTGAAGTCGTTAAAGCCATATTTGGCCTGCGCAGCTTCGGCCAGTCGCACCACGGCTTCGGGGGTCATGGCGTGTTCATTGCGCAGGCGAAACCAGTCATCGGCGCTGTCTTCACTGCGGTATCCCAGATCGGTTTGCTGGCGGTCGCCGATGTAAAACAGGTAGCCGAGCATCTTCACCGCATCCCGCTGCTGGCCTTCACCTAGCAAGGCCGCCACCGGCACCTCAAGGAACTGGCCAAGCAGATCGAGCAGGGCAGACTCCATGGCTGTCACGGCGTGAATGGTGATGCGCAGATCAAAGGTTTGCAGGCCACGGCCACCGGCATCACGGGCAGCAAAGGTGCTGCGCATAGTGTTGAGCACCCGCTGGTAGTTGCCGATGGACTGGCCGACCACCAGGCTGCGGGCGTCCTCCAGGGTTTCACGGATGCGTTCACCGCCCGGCACCTCACCCACGCCGACATTGCCACTGCTGTCCTTGAGGATCACGATGTTGCGGGTAAAGAAAGGCCCGTGGGCACCGCTGAGGTTAAGCAACATGCTGTCGTGGCCAGCCACCGGAATGACCTGGAGGCTGGTGACCACGGGCGTTTTGCTGGCGTGATGAGGGTGTTCGGCAGTCATGGCATGGTCCTTATTAGAATTAGATTCAGGGCTGGGCGAATCAAGTTGACAGACATCATATGACTTGAGTTTTCACCTCGCAATGCCTCAATCAAACCAATCAGTTATAAAAAGACCCGGAAACGGTGATTTCTATAAGCGGGTCGCCACTTTTACGTCCGGGTAAGCCCGTTGAGAAACGCACGGTTTTAAAAAGCTCTATCAAGTCATCGTATGTGTTGTGGTTTGGCTGTCAGCCAATGAATCCGTTGTACCCGCGTGCTATCGTGGGCGACTTTTTTTGAGGGGATATTCAATGCGAATGCTGATTGGCGCTGTAGGCCTGGCCTTGCTGGCGGGGTGTGTCTCACCGGCGATGAATGAAGCCCGCAACCAGGCCCCCACGCGGACCCTGATCTCTGACAAAGAGACGCCGAAGGTGGCCGAGTGCATCAAGTTCACCTGGGAAGACGAGGGTGTCTTCGGGGTGGACGCCAGTGCCTATATCGACAAAGACAAATCCGGTCGTTTGACGGTTTATACCCGTGGCGCCGAGTCGTTTGTCGACCTGCAGCCGCAGGGCACCGGCACCGCCTTGAGCTATTACGCCAAGCAGCCAAACGACAGCGCTGCGTTGCGCCGTTTGGCCATGGTTGCCACGTGTTTGTAAGGCGCGCCTCGTTGTGCTGAGACATGGCTTTGTACTGACCCGGCACTGGCGTGATACGCCGTCAGGGGTTGAAGTGGAGTTCTGGCTGGCCACCGATGAGGGGCCGCAGCACGTGCGCCTGCCGGTGCAGACGTCTGTCGCGTTTGTGCCGCAGGAGCAACGTGCCCAAGTCGAAGCGCTGGTGCAGGATGAGCGCAATATCGAGTTGCGTGAGCTGGCCCTGCGTGACTTCCACTCGCGGCCGGTGCTGGGCCTTTACAGCCAGCAGCATGGGCAATTGATCGACATCGCCCAGCGCCTGCGCCGCGCCGGGGTTGAGGTGTTCGAGGCCGATATTCGGCCACCTGAACGCTTTTTGATGGAGCGTTTTATCACCGCCCCGGTGAGTTTTAGCGGCCAGCCCCAAACGGATGGCCCGCTGCTGGATACGCGGATGAAACCGCACCCGGACTATCGGCCGCGTTTAAAACTGGTCTCGCTGGACATTGAAACCAGCGCCCAGGGCGACCTGTATTCGATTGCCCTCGAAGGTTGTGGCCAGCGCCAGGTGTACATGCTGGGCAAGGCGACGGACGCCGACACCCCGGTGGATTTCGACCTTGAGTTTTGCGCCACCCGTGGCGACCTGTTGTTGCGCCTGAACCACTGGATGGCGCTGCACGACCCCGACGCGATCATTGGCTGGAACGTTGTGCAGTTCGATATGCGCATCTTGCACGAGCATGCCCGGCGCCTGGGCATCCCGCTGCTGTTGGGGCGTGGGGGCAGCGAAATGCAGTGGCGTGAGCACGGCTCGCGCAACAATCATTATTTCGCCAGCGCGGCGGGGCGCTTGATCATCGACGGTATCGAATCGCTGCGTTCGGCGACCTGGTCGTTTACCTCGTTCAGCCTGGAAAACGTCGCGCAAACCTTGTTGGGTGAAGGCAAGGACATCAGCACCCCCTACCAGCGCATGGACGAAATCAACCGCATGTTTGCCGAGGACAAGCCCGCTCTGGCGCGCTACAACCTCAAGGACTGCGAACTGGTGACGCGCATCTTCCACAAGACCGAGCTGCTGACCTTTTTGCTGGAACGTGCCTCGGTCACCGGGCTGGAAGCTGACCGCAGCGGCGGTTCGGTGGCGGCGTTCTACCACTTGTACATGCCGCTGATGCACCGCCAGGGCTATGTTGCCCCCAACCTCGGCGATAACCCGCCGCAGGCCAGCCCCGGCGGCTTTGTCATGGAGTCGCAGCCGGGGTTGTATGAGTCCGTGCTGGTGCTGGACTACAAGAGCCTGTATCCGTCGATCATCCGCACGTTCTTGATCGACCCGCTGGGGCTGATAGAAGGGCTGCGAGAGCCTGACGATGAACACTCGGTTCCGGGCTTTCGGGGCGCGCGTTTCTCCCGTACCCGGCATTGTTTGCCCGCGATCATCGAGCAGATAGCCAATGGCCGGGAAGTGGCCAAGCGCGAGAAAAACGCACCGCTGTCACAAGCGCTGAAAATCATCATGAACTCGTTTTATGGGGTGCTGGGCTCCAGTGGCTGCCGCTTTTTCGACACCCGGCTGGCCTCGTCAATCACCCTGCGTGGCCATGAAATCATGCTCAAGACCCGCGGCCTGATCGAAGCGCAGGGTTACAGCGTGATCTACGGTGACACCGATTCGACCTTTGTCTGGCTGCGCAGCGAACACAGCGAAGCCGATGCCGCCCGCATCGGCCGTGAACTGGTGCAGCACGTCAACCAATGGTGGCAAGCCCATGTCCGCGATGAGTACGGCCTGGTCAGCGCGCTGGAACTGCAATTCGAAACGCACTACAGCCGGTTTTTGATGCCGACCATTCGCGGGGCTGAAGAGGGCAGTAAAAAGCGCTATGCCGGGCTGGTGATGCGCCCTGACGGGCAGGCAGAAATGGTCTACAAGGGCCTTGAAGCCGTGCGCAGCGACTGGTCGCCGCTGGCGCAACAGTTTCAGCAGGCGTTGTACCTGCGCATCTTCAACCGCCAGCCATATCAGGATTACGTGCGCGATTTTGTGCAGCGCACCCTGGCGGGCCAGCATGACGAATGGCTGATCTACCGCAAACGCTTGCGCCGGCCGTTGAGCGACTACGAGCGCAACGTCCCGCCGCACGTGCGCGCGGCGCGGCTGGCAGACGAATACAACGACCAGCAAGGCCGACCCCGGCAATACCAGAATGGCGGCTATATCAGCTACGTCATCACCGTAGCGGGGCCGCAGCCGCTGGAAAACCGCACCGCCGAGGTCGACTACGACCACTACCTGACCCGGCAGTTGCAGCCCGTGGCCGATGCGATTCTGGTGTTTGTCGACGATGACTTCAGCGCGCTGGTGGGCGGGCAGATGGGGTTGTTTTAAGCGTCGCTGGCGGGCGTCGCGGCCTTGGAACGGGCACGGTCTTTTGCGGCCTTGGCTTCAGCGGCCAGACTTTCCAGACAAAACTGCTCGGCGTAACTCATCAGAATCTCGGTAGTATCGCCTTTGATCGTGCGCGAACCGGCAAGAATGTAGCGCATGCGTTTTTCAGTGACACCGATGCGCTGGGCAATCCAGGCCGGGGTCTGACCGATGCGGTCCACCAGTTTATTGGCGTATTCAGTGGAATGGTTATAGCGTTCAGCGTTGGGAAACATAGAGGGTCCTGGGGCGGAAAATAAAAGCCGGACGGCAGGGTACTCCTTTTCGCCACAAACCCCTTTATTTAAACGACCGGGGTGATAAGAGGCGGCTCCCACGGGGTTGTAGTCGCTGACGAGCACCGCGAGGCTGCGATCGATTGCGCAGCGATCGCGAAACCTGTGCCCCCGAATCTGTCTGGATGAGCGCGTTGGCTGATTTACGACGACTGTGTCGCCGATCGCAGCCTTCGGCAGCGGCTACAAATGGGTGTTTCAGCCGACAGCCGGGTAGCTGATGGGGCGCTCTGCGCGTTGCAGTTCACTGGCGATCAGGGTGTTTTTCAGTAGGTAGGCAATGGTCATCGGTCCCACACCGCCCGGTACCGGAGTGATGGCGCTGGCCACGCGACTCGCGCTCTCAAAATCCACGTCGCCCACCAGTCGGGGCCCGCTGCTGGTGTCGATGCGGTTGATGCCGACATCAATCACCACAGCGCCCGGCTTGAGCCAACGGGCATCGATCATCTGCGGCCTGCCCACGGCCGCGACCACGATATCCGCCAGTCGGCACAGCGCCGCAGCATCGACGCTGCGCGAATGCACCACGCTGACGCTGCAATTGGCCTGCAACAGCAAGGTCGCCATGGGCTTGCCGACGATGTTAGAGCGACCCACCACCACGGCGTGCAGGCCGCTCAGGTCTCCGAGGGTTTCGTGCAGCAGGCGCATGCAACCGCTGGGCGTGCAGGGTGTGAGCACCTCGTCGCCTTGCACCAGCCCGCCAACGTTTTCACGATGAAACCCGTCTACGTCCTTGATCGGCGCAATGGCCTGGATCACCGCTTGTTCATTGATGTGCGCAGGTATAGGCAGTTGCACCAGAATGCCGTTCACGCCCGGGTCGGCGTTGAGGCGCTGGATCAGTTGCAGCACCTGCTGCTGGCTAACATTGTCGGGCAGGCGGTCCTCCAGCGAGCGGATGCCGACGTCTTTGGCCCGCAGCAGCTTGTTGCGCACGTAGACTTCGCTGGCCGGGTCCTGGCCGATCAGCAGGACCGCCAGCGCCGGGTAAATTTGTTGTGCGGCGAGGGCGCGGACGTCTTCGCGAACCTCGTCGAGGACCTGCGCCGACAGGGCTTTGCCGTCGATGATGCGGGCGTGTGTCTGGGCTAAAGGGTTCAATCGAATCACCGTTGTCTTGAGGTTTAAAAAGGGCTGGGGCATCAGGGACGTGCCCTGATGCCCCAGCCGTAAACGTCAGATCACCGCCAGTTGATGGCAGCCATAGACCACGAGCACACCCGCGATCAACGTGGCGTAGGGCAACCAGCCCGCGCGTTTTTGACCCGAGTCGGCCTCGATATAGAGGTCGTTGAGCATGGCTTCGGGGAAGCGCCCTTTGTCCTGGAGGTAATGGCGGAAGCAAAACACCGGCAGGATCAGCAGCGCCAGCAGCAGCCCTGTCAGCAATGTGCCCGCGCCCCAAATGTCGGCGCCCAGGCCCATGCAGGCCAGGTTGACGAAGCTCAGTACGCCACCGGCTGCCAGCAGCAGGGTGGGCGCCTTGTAGGGGCGGGCCCAGTCCGGGCGGTCCATGCGGTGGATCCAGCCGGCATTGAGGTTGAGGAAGTTAAAGATGATGTAGCTGACGTTGGACGCCGCCAGCACGAACACGTAGTCCGACATCAATAACAGCAGCAGGTTGAACCCCAGGTCGGTCCACATGGCCGCTGTCGGCGCACCATGCTCATTGGTGCGGCCAAGGTATTTGGGCAGCCAGCCGTCTACCGACGCTTGGTACAGAGTGCGCGACGAGCCCGACATGGAGGTCATGATCGCCAGCAAAGTGGCGAGCACCAGCATGATCAGCACGATGTTGGCCACCAGCTTGCCGCCACCGATGCTGTCGGCCATCACTTGGCCGACGCCCATGCCGCTGTAGATGGCAGGGGACAACAGACCGCTGTAGACCGCCGGGGTAACCACCGCACCGCTGGCATCGAGCACCGCCGGTGTCACCAGTTGGCCCAGCCCGAGGCTGCCCTGAAACGCCAGCGGGACCAGGGTGAAGACGAAGATACACAGCACGCCCGCGTAAAAAATCGCCTTGAAGGTGTCGCGTTTCGGGTCCTTGAATTCGCGGGTGTAGCACACTGCCGTTTCGAAACCGTAGGTCGACCAGGCGGCCATGAACAACCCGCCCGCCATCAGGGTCCAGCCGGACATGTTCCAGCTACCGTCGACCACTTGCCCGGCTGCATCGTGGGCCAGCGGGTAGAGCGGGAAGAAATTGGCCTGCAGGGTGTCGCCGGTAAACAGCGGAACCACACCGACCAGCAGCAGCGGAATCAGCGAAGTCATGCCCAGCACCAGGGTCAGGCGTGCCGAGCGCAGGATGCCGCCGTGCTGCACGGCAAACACCGTCAGCAGAATCAGCAGACCGATGGCGAAGGTGGCGTTGATGCGCAACGACAGCCCGCTCTTGACCCAGCCCAGATCGAGCAGGGTCAGTTGCCAGGTGTTGATCAGCGAGTCGGCCGGAAACAGCGCCGTCAGGATATAGCCTGCGGCCAGCCCCGAGCCGATGGACAGCACCGGCGACCAGGCCAGCCAGTTGCACCACACCGACACCGGGGCAATCAGCTTGCTGTAGCGCACCCAGGCCACGGCGCCATACACCGAAGCACCGCCGGATTTATGCGGGAACAATCCGGCAATTTCGGCGTAAGTGAAGGCCTGGATAAACCCGAACAGGATCGACACGATCCACACGATCCAGGCCGGTTTGCCCACCGTTACGGCAATGGCGCCGATGGTGAACAGCACCAGCGCCGGCACGCCGCTGGCGACCCAAAACGCCCCTCGCCAATCGATTTTTCGCTGCAGGCTGCCCACTGAACGGGCGGACTGCGGTACGGCCTCGAACGTAGTCGCTTCCATCTTCTTGATCCCATGTCTGTATTGCGTGGTAGTGGGGCAGGCAAAGTGGGGTGACGTTCGTCGATCAGCTACGCACCCGGCTCTTGTCCGGGTCATAGAAGATCGCTGCGCTGACCGTGGCGCTGATGCGCTTCTGCAGGCCATCGACTTTTCCAACTTCCAGCTCAGTACCGGCTTCGCTGCACGCCACATCCACCCGGCATAAAGCAATGTTGCTGCCCAGCAGCGGTGAGCGGCAGGCGCTGGTGACCACCCCGACCTGGGCCCGGCCACGGTAGACCGGGTCGCCGTGGTGTGCGCCTTCGTTGCCGCTCAGATACAGGCCCACCAGCTTGTGCGTGGGGTGGGCACTGCGGCGCAGCAGGGCGTCGCGGCCGATAAAGTCATCGGTTTTGCCTTTAAGCGGCACCGAAAAGCCGATCCCGGCTTCAAACGGATCGGTCTGATCGCTGAATTCATACCCGGCAAAAATCAGACCGGCTTCGATGCGCAGCATGTCCAGTGCTTCCAGGCCCAACGGGACGATGCCCAAGGGTTGGCCCAGCGCCCAGATCCGGTCCCAGACGCGCTCGGCATCTTCGGGCTGGCACCAGACCTCAAAGCCCAGTTCGCCGGTGTAGCCCGTGCGCGAAATCATCAGCGGGCAGCCGTCGTAACCGTCCAGGCGGCCCACCAAAAAGCGGAACCAGCCCAGGGTTTCAACACTTGGCTGGCCGGGCGGGGTCCAGACCATCTGTTGCAGCAGCTCGCGGCTGCGCGGACCTTGTACGGCGAGGTTGTGAATCTGCTCGCTGGCGGACTTGATCCAGACTTTCATGCCCAGTTTTAGTGCTTGTTCACGCAACCAGACGCCGGCGTAGTCCTCGCCGCAGATCCAGCGAAAATTGTCCTGGCCCAGCCGCAGCAGAGTGCCGTCGTCGAGCATGCCGCCGTGTTCGTGGCACATGGCCGAATACACCACCTAGCCGATTGCAAGACGCCGCACGTCGCGGGTCAGGCAGTACTGCAATAAGGCTTCGGCGTCCGGCCCGAGGATTTCGAATTTGCGCAGGGCGGTGAGGTCCATCACCGCCACCCGCTCGCGGCAGCCGAGGTATTCCTCGATGGCGCCGTAGCCGTCGTAGCGCAGTGGCAGCCACCAGTTGCGGTAGTCGACAAAACTGCTGGTGAGGGCGCGGGTACGCCCGTGGAATGCGCTTTCGCGGGTCAGGATCGGGTCGGCATCCGCCGTTGCTCGAGTGCTCATGGCGATGGAAAAACGCTCCCTTTCGCTGTAGATGCGGACATGAATGTCCGTCGGGTTCCAGCCGTTTGCCGGGTCGATGTCGTCCGGACACGACGTGCTGCCACACACCAGGTCGGTCATGGCCCGCAGCAGCACGTAATCGCCGGGGCGTGACCAGGGCTCGTCGAGGGTCAGGTGCTGGTGGGCATCGATCCCGGTGTTAAAGAAAAAATTGATCGCCGGCCAACCGGCGCGGGGTTGTACGCCATGCGCGGCGAGTACCCGGCTCAGGTTGTCGCTGCAGTTGTCGTGCCCAAAATAGCCATGGGTTTCGTAGTAGCGTGCCGCGCAGGCCAGGGCGAAGGAGTCGTGGCGGCCAACGGTGTCTTGCACCACTTCGAGCATCGGTTGCATCTGGCGGTCGAAAAATTTCGAAAACAGGCCGGGCAGCGGGTAAGCGCTGCCGTTCAGGGTGCGGGTCACGGTCTGGTCGAGGTCCAGCTCCTGGCCGCGATCCAGCGCCCTGCGGTCCAGGGCGACAAAGTCAGAGCATTGCCGGCCAGCCACATCCAGTACCTGCACATACTGGCCCTTGGCGACGGTATAGCTGTGCGCCGTGCCGGGGCGCAGGGTGAATTCGTCGACCAGTTCAGCCAACGGCTCGGGCAGCGCGGGCAGCAGCAGGGCCGAGGGATTGGCCCGGGTCACCAGCACCCGCAGTTCGCTGGGCCGGTACTGGCGGTCAACCGCGGTGGGTTCGGCGGGGGCGGCGATGAGCACCAGCCGTTCGGCCTCGGCAACCCACTGCTGCTGGTGTCCGGCCGGGCTGTCGGTGCCCCAGAGCAAGGCTGGGTGCGGCAGGTTGTTAACCTCGATGGCGCGTTTGCCCAGGGCTTGAGTGATTCGTCGGGCTTGCAGCGTGGGCTCGCTCAGCCGGGTGCGCAGGTAAGTGTTGGCAGCCGATGCGCTCAGCCCCCAATCGCTTAACGCGCTGGCACCTTGCGCAGTGAGCGCCAGCAGCTCACACGGCTGCTGGCCTTCAAGGTCGATCACTTGCAGGCTGTCACCGGGTTGCAAGGCGATCAGGGTCAGGCCGCCCGCCGCTACCCGGTAGCGCTCCAGATTGGGCGCCCGGGCAAACAGCCCGGGTTCGTGGGGCCGGGAAATGCGTGGTGCATTCATTAACAGGCTCCCGGGTCAGCCGACTGACTTGATGGTGGTGGGCGGCTCGCCCAGATACGCCGCCATGGAGTCGTCCAGCGCATGCAGCCACGGCGTGTGGTGGGGCGGCGATTGGGTGCCGGTTATCAGCGAGCGGTACGACTTGTCGCGATAACCCATGATGTTTTCGGCTTTGTCATGCTTCCAGTGCAGGAAGGTTTGATTGACCGCCGCGATGTCGAAGTTCGGGTAATCGGTGGCGTTGACCAGCTCCTGGATGTACGCGCCCTGGAATTCGAACATCTGTTGGTTGGTTTCCAAGGTTTGTTCACGGGCCTGCCATTGCTGGCTGTCGGCGACCCTCTGCGCGTGTTCGGGCAACGCAATGCGCCCCAGAATCACATCGCGGGCGTACCAGGCCTGGGCGTCGAACATGTTGAACGAGTACCACTGGTCTTGCATGCCAAGGTAGATCAGGCGCGGGTTGGGTTCCCAGAACACGCCCTTGTAAAGGTTCATCGGCCACAAGCGGTTGTCGGTCTTGAGGCTCAATTCGTCGGGCAGGAACGGGAAATGATGCTTGTAGCCGGTGCACAGAATCACCGCATCGATGTGCTTGCTGCTGCCATCGGCAAACCAGGCGCGGTTGTTTTCCAGGCGTTGCAGCTGCGGTTTTTCTTCCCAGTTGTCCGGCCAGGCATAGCCCATGGGCGCGGTGCGATAGCAACTGGTAATGCTCCGTGCCCCGTATTTGTAGCATTGCGAACCGATGTCTTCGGCTGAGTAGCTGCTGCCGACAATCAGCAGGTCCTTGCCCTTGAATTCCAGCGCTTCGCGAAAATCATGGGCGTGCAGGATGCGCCCGGCGAATTGCTCGAAGCCTTCGAAGTACGGGACCTTGGGCGTAGAAAAGTGCCCGCAGGCGTTGATCACGTAGTCGAACTGCTCGCTGGTCAATGTGTCGCTGTTGTAGTCGTGGGCCTGCACGGTAAAGCGCTGGCTGGCCTCATCGAAAGTCACTTGGCGCACCGCATTGTTGAAGCGGATGTAGTCGCGCACTCCGGCTTTTTCGACCCGGCCCTTGATGTAGTCCCACAGCACTTCACGGGGCGGGTACGAGGCGATGGGGCGACCAAAATGCTCTTCGAAGGTGTAGTCGGCGAACTCCAGGCACTCTTTCGGCCCGTTCGACCACAGGTAGCGGTACATGCTGCCGTGCACCGGCTCGCCGTTTTCATCCAGGCCGGTGCGCCAGGTGTAGTTCCACATGCCGCCCCAATCGTTTTGCTTCTCGTAACACACCAGCTCGGGGATCTCGGCGCCCTTGTCACGGGCCGACTGGAAGGCTCGAAGTTGCGCCATGCCGCAAGGGCCGGCACCGATGATTGCCACGCGTAAGGTCATGATCGTGCCTCGGGTAAAAGGGGAAATCAGCGAAAGATCACTGTCTTGTCCTGGTTGATGAACACCCGGTGTTCCAGGTGGTACTTCAGCGCTTTGGAAAGGGCCACGGTTTCGGTGTCGCGGCCGATGGCGACCAGCGAGTCGGGCAGGTGGGTGTGATCAACGCGCTGGATTTCCTGCTCGATGATCGGCCCTTCGTCGAGGTCGCTGGTCACGTAGTGGGCAGTGGCGCCGATCAACTTGACGCCACGGTCGTACGCCTGGTGATAGGGCTTGGCGCCTTTGAAACCGGGGAGGAACGAGTGATGAATGTTGATCGCCCGGCCCGACAGTTGCTGGCACAAGGTGTCAGACAGGATCTGCATGTAGCGGGCGAGCACCACCAGGTCAGTTCCGGTCTCGTCGACAATGCGCATCAGCTCGGCTTCCTGGCGGGCCTTGTTGTCTTTGCTGATAGGCAGGTAAATGAAGCGAATGCCTTCGCGCTCGGCCATGGCCCGCAGGTCCAGATGGTTGGACACCACGGCGGTGATCTGCATGTCCAGTTCGCCCTTGCGGTGGCGGTACAACAGGTCGGTCAGGCAGTGGTCGAACTTGCTCACCATCAGCAACACGCGGGTGGGCTGACTGGAGCAGAACAGTTGCCACTGCATGTCAAAACCACCGGCCAGAGCGCCCAGCCCGGCACGTAAGGCGTCTATGTCACCGGTGACGCCGTTGTTGAAACGGAACACCGCACGCATGAAAAACTGCCCGGTGAACTCGTCGTCAAACTGCGCCAGTTCACTGATGTAGCACTGCTGGCGGGCCAGGCAGTCGCTGATCGCAGCAACGATGCCGGAGGTCGCCGGGCAGTTGATCTTGAGGATGTAATGTTCGGTCGAAGTGTTCATCAAAGGCTCCGAGGGTAAAAAAATGGGCGGATCAGCCTTTGGCCGTGCGCTTGGTTTTTTGCGGGTCGTCGAAGGGCAGGGCGTGGCTGGCGGCGCTGGCATTAAGGCTGCCGCGCACCTGCAACGGCGTGCCGGGGGTAGCGCAGTCGACGCTCAGGCGGGCTATCGCCATCGAGCGTTTGCTCAGGCGCGAGTACATGGCGCAGGTGATGACCCCGACCTGTTTGTCGCCTTGCCACAGGGTGTCGCCCGCCTCGGCGGGGCGTTCGCCGTCGAGCAGCACGCCAGCGATCTTGAAGCGTTCTTTGCCGCGTAAACGAAAGTGCTCTTCGGCGCCGCGAAACTCGCGTTTGTCAGGGGAGACGGTGAAGTCCAGGCCCATCTCCCACAGCGTGTCCCCGGCCTTTTGGTCGGCGAAGGGGTACATTTGCGAGTTGTCATACGGGAAGAACATCAGTGCGCTTTCGACCCGCAGCCAGTCCAGCGCGGTGAAGGCACACGGGATGATGCCCATGCCGGCGCCGTGCTCGACAATCGCGTCCCAGATGGCCGGTGCGTCGGCGGCCTTGCAGAAGATCTCGTAGCCGCGCTCGCCGGTGTAGCCGGTCCGGGAAATCATCACCGGGCGGTCAAACAGGCGGGTTTGCAGGTGGTGGAAGTACGGCAGCTGGCGAATGCCCGGCACGTATTCCGCCAGAAAATCTACCGCCAGCGGCCCTTGCAGCGACAGGTCGTGCAGGTCGTCATCGAACAGCACCGCCACTTGCCGACCTTGCGCCGAACGCACGAGCATTTCGTAGCCGGTGCCTGCGCCGTGCACCACCATGAACGCGTTGGGCCCGGTGCGGTAAACGATGCAGTCATCGACGAACTTGCCTTCTTCGTCGAGCATCGAGGCGTACACCGACTTGCCGGGGTAGAGCTTGGCGATGTCGCGGGTGGTCGCCCATTGCAGCAGGCTCTCGGCATGCGGGCCGACGTAGTGGACTTTTTTCAGCCCCGAGACGTCCATCAAGCCTGCGCGGGTGCGGATCGCTTCATGGTAATCGGCCAGCGGGCTGGCATAGGTCCAGGCGGTGCCCATGCCGTTCCAGTCTTCGAGGTGGGAGCCGAGTGCGCGGTGACGCTCGGCCAGTGCAGAAATACGCCATGAATGTGCCATGTGAAAATCCTTGTCTGGAGGAAGGGGTCAGGAGGCAGAGGTCAACTCTGCGGATCGAATTGCGCCAGCCACTCGACCAGGGTCTGGCGGTAGCGGGTCATGCCCTTGTAGTCAGCAATCGGCTCGGGCAGGTCGCGCAGCACCCGATGCAGGCGGCAACCCCAGCCGGGCTGGGTCACCAGTTCTTGCAGGCTGATCAGGTAGGTACGAATGCTGAACATCACCGCGTTGCTGCGCGGCAGGCGCAGCATCACTTGCAGCTCGACGCGCAGGTGCACCTCCTGGCCGACGTTGTCAGCGGTGATGCGGCCGCGGTCGGCGCCCCATTCGTGAAAGGTCTCGGGTGATGAATCCAGACGCGGCTTGATCGTCAGCGTCCAGTTCAGGCGCCGAACCGGCTGGCCTGTTTGCAGGTTGAGCAGGTATTTCAGGGCCCGTTCGAAAATGCCCATTTGATGGGCCATCGGCACCGGCGAATGCCACTGTTTGAAGCTCATGCCGGCGTCAAAGGCCAGCGACCAGTCGGCCGGGCTGGTGACGATGCCCGCATCCATAAACAAGTCGTTGTCACGTTGATCGAGCAGGGCGAAGTCGCCTTGTACCTGGCGCCCGATAAACTCCAGCGGCTCGCACGGCAAGCTGCTGGCGTCCCCGAAAACAAAGTGCTGATCAATGTCCAGCAACAGGTTGCGCCAGTGCCAGCGCTCGCCGTCACGATTGAGCACGAACCACTGCGGGTAATCGGCGGCAAGGCTTTCCATCAGTAATTGCAGGGCATCCCAAGCGGCTACCTGCATGTGTGGCAGGACCAGATAACGGCGCGGGTCTTTGTCCAGCACCTGGGCGCGTTCGGCCATTTCCGAGCGGTAGTGTTCGTCGATGTCGAACGCGCAGTGATAAATCGAACCGGGGTCACGGGAGGTGGCGGGTTCGATGTTCACCGAGTACAGGTAGCTGTCTTCGGTGAACGGGAAAGGGAAGCGGCGAATGGCGGCCGGGCTATTGCGAAAGCTGAAGTCGTCGCGGTAGCTGAGCACGGGGCTTGATGGGGTGAGCATGGTCGACTCCTCCTAGAGATCCAGCGAGACGCAAGGGTGGCCGCGCGAGACGCAGGGCATTAAGAATTCGGCTTGCTCGGCGGGGCTCAGATAACTGTCGCGGTGCTCGATGACGCCACCGCTGTGGCGCACCTTGCATTGGCCGCACACACCTCCACGGCACAGGTTGGGCACGTTGAGCCCGGCAGCTTCCAGGGCTTCGAGCAGGCTTTGCTCGGCGCCGACCCGCAGTTGCCGGGCGCTGCGCAGCAGGTTAAGGTCAAACGGCTGGCCGGGCTGCGCTGCACTGAAGGCCTCCCAGTGCACCCGCTGTGCGGGCCAACCGAGGGCGTTAGCCTGCTGGCGAACGGCATCGAGCAAGGGTTGCGGGCCGCAGCTGTAAACGTGGCTGCCCAGCGGTCGCTCGCGCAGGATGTGGTTCAGTTCGGGTCGTTGGTTATAGGTGTGCAGGCGCGTGCCAAGGCGCTGTTGCAACTCGTCGACGTAGGCATCGCTCTGGCCCTGGCGATACACGTAGTGCAATTCGAAGTTTGCCTGGCGCTGTTCCAGGGCCGCGATATAGGCCATGAACGGGGTGATGCCGATGCCACCGGCAATCAGTATGTGCAGGCTGGCGGTCGAGTGCAGGGCAAACAGGTTGGCCGGGGCCGACAGTTGCAGGGTGTCGCCCACCTGCACCTCGCGGTGCAGAAAACGCGAGCCGCCACGTGAGTGTTCTTGCAGGCGCACGGCAATCCGGTAATGGCGGTTGTCGGCCGGATCGCTGGTCAGGGAATAGGCATTGCGCAACGTGCCTGCGGCCAACGGTAAATGGACTTGCACATGGCTGCCGGGGGAGAACGCGGGCAAGTGGCCCGAGCACGGCGTGAAGGTGAACTCGCGCACCGCTTGAGTGAGCATCCGCGTGGCGCTGACCTGCACCTGGAGCGGGCGGCTCATGAGTGAGCTCCTGCATACGGCTGGTCCGGGTTGCGGCACACGCCGATGTAGGCGCCCAGCCGCCGGGAAAAATGCTCGCGCACTTCCAGCTCGACGTCACAGCCCAGGCACGCCAGTTGCGCGTTGGGTGAGGCGGCCTGGAGCAGGCCGCAATGCACGCAATACACCTGGCGCGGGCCGCTGAGGGTGTGGCTGAGGTCGATTTCCTGTTCTTCGAGCCCGGCGTCGCGGGCCAGGCCGTGGATGCGCCACATAAACGCTTCGTCGCCCATCACGTAGAGGTGGCTGCCCACCGTGGCGCTGCCCAGAAGCTGTTGCAGGCGTCGGGCAAAGTCCGGGTGCTCGGCGTTCAACACCTGAGCCGGATCCAGTTCGCTGACAAAGGGCGCACTGGCTGCGGTGCTTTGCATGACCACGAGGTGCTGGCGGGCATTGGCGCCAAGGGGCGCTGCCTGATAGCGCGGCAGGCTGTGGCGTTGCTCGAGGGCGGCATTGAGGCTATCCGTCATGTGGGCTGTCCTGGCTGATCCACCCCGGTAAACAGGGCGAAAGTGGCGTTTTGTGTTTCCTGTTGGGGAAGATAGTTTCCTAAGGGGAAAATCTTCTCAATCTGGCCAAAGGGCTACCTCTTTGGAGATAAGCCAAGCGTGGCGGGCCTCCGGGGCACGGAAGTTGCTCGTGTTTGCGTGGGTTCACAGGGAGTTAACGAGAGTGCAAACACGATCGCGATGGTGGTCGCTCTGGTTGGGGCGTGTCCGCCCTGAACAGGCAAGCAGCGTGCGCAAGCTGCTGATCGAACTGCCCTTGAGTCAGTTGCACGTGGACAGTGCCGTGAACGATTTTTTGGACCGTTTTGAAGCACTGCTACCGATGGCCAGACTTGATCTGATGCTCGCCGAGGAGGGGCCGCAGACTGCGCACTGTGGTGTGCTCAAGCGTTGCCCGGCAGTGGCCGGTTGCCCCTTGCTTGATCATCCGGCTATTGACACCGCGCATGCCTGTGTCCCGTGTCGGCGGCGTGGCGTGCAGCGGCTGTTGTGCGCCACGGCGGCCGCCGCCGATGTGCCATCGGGCTGGCTGTTGCTGGACACCCCGCGGGCGGCCGATGGCAGTTGGCGCCAGTTGTTGAACGAAGTTGCCCAGGGGGTCAGCGTCACCCTGCGCGTGCGCGGCTACAGCCGGGAGCAACAGCGCAAGCAGGCCACCTCGCAGCACGCGGCTCTGGCCCGCGAGCTGCACGACTCCGTGGCCCAGCAGTTGGGTTATCTGTCGTTTCAGGCGCGGGTGCTGCACGCGCAGATCAACACGCCTGAGCAGGCGGGCGCGGTACTCCAGGAACTGCGCAGCGGTTTGAGCCAGTTACAGCGCCAGGTGCGCGAACTGATCACGAGCGCCCGCCTGACCATGGACGGGCGCTCGTTGCGCCAAGCCCTGGCGGACTCGGTGGCAGAGTTTTCCCGGCGTTGCATCATCGTCTTCGAGCTGGATAACCGCCTGGCCGACAACGCCTTGAGCGCGGAAACCGAATTGCAGGTGCTGCAGATCATCCGCGAGGCGCTGGCCAATGCAGTGCGTCACTCGCACGCGCGGCATGTGCGCATTGAACTGCGGCAAAGCCAGGGCGGCGAGGTATCGGTGTCGGTCGAAGACGACGGCATCGGCCTGAGCCCTGCATCCGGTGAAGAAAACCATTTTGGTCTGGCGATCATCCGCGAGCGGGCGGCCAGCATTGGCGCACGTTTGAGCATCGACGCCAACCGCCCGCACGGGGTGCGTGTGCACCTTGCGCTGGTCGGCCATCCAGACGTGCCAGAGGGGAGTTTCGATGCAGAGCACCACCTTATTGCTGATCGATGATCATCCGCTGTTTCGCAAGGGCCTGGCGCAGCTGTTCAGTGCCAGTGACGACTTCGAAGTGGTCGGGCAGGCTGCGAGTGGGCGCGAGGGCATCAACCTGGCCGTCAGTCTGGCACCGCAGCAAGTCCTGCTGGATTTGCACATGCCCGGCCTGAGCGGCTTGCAAGTGCTCGACGAACTGCGCCAGTTGCGCCTGGAGTGCCAGATCGTGGTGCTGACCGCGTCGATGGACCGTAGCGAGTTGCTCAGTGCCTTGCGCTTGGGCGCCAGCGGTTATGTGCTCAAAGAAACCGAACCCGATGCCTTGCTGGCCTACATGCGCAATTGCAACAAGGGCGCGATTGTTCTGGATTCCACCTTGATCGCTTTGCTTGCCGATCAAAACGAGGCGGTGAGTGTGTGCGATCCGTTGGACACAAGTCACCTGACCGAGCGTGAAGGCCAGACTCTGGCGCTGATTGCGGCGGGCATGAGCAATAAACAGATCGGCCGCAAACTCGGGATCAGCGACGGCACGGTGAAGATCTATGTGAAGAACCTGCTGCAAAAGCTCAGCCTGCACTCACGCCTCGAACTGGCAGCCTGGGTGCATAACGGTGCATCGAACCGGTCCGAGGAGCGTCATTAAATGATGGAACGACGAGAAACACAGCCGCAGGTGCCGTCGTGGGCGCTGATGGATGGTTTTGCGGCGGCGCTGCTGGAGCTGCGCGACAACGGGCAAATCGTTCATTTCAACCGCGCCTGGGTCGAGTTGATGGACCAGCCGTCGGCACAGCGCAACCTGATCGACTACGTACACCGTGAAGACCGCTCGTTATGGCGTCAGGCCCTGCTGGAGTTGCAACGGCGCCCGGCTACCACGTTCAGCCAGCGCTTGCGCTTTGTTCACCCCTCAGGCGAATTGCGCTGGCTGGAGGTGAGCCTCAAGCGTGGGCCTGCCGGGTTTTATCTGGTGGCAGGCGACGTCACCGCACACAAACGCCGCGAGATTGCCCTGCAGGCCAGCCAGCGCAGCAGCGCCAGCTTGCTCGACAGCATGCCGGGGTTGATTTATCGCGGGCGCAACAACCGTGACTGGACCATGGAATTTGTCAGCGCCGGGTGCTTGCGCCTGACCGGCTACCCGCCGGAGCGTCTGGTGGACAACCATGAATTCACCTACAACAGCTTGATCCTGGAAGAAGACGCCGACTACGTCTGGCGCGAAGTGCAATACGCCCTGACGCGTTGCGAACCTTTTGAATTGAGCTATCGCATTCGCTGCGCGGATGGCGTGATCAAAAAAGTCTGGGAGAAGGGCGTGGGCATCTATGCCGACACCCGCGAAGTACTGGGCATCGAGGGCGCTATTTTCGAACGAGGCACATAAGGGGCTCGTCTACAACACCGTGCTGCCGCGCAGCAAACAGGCCACTGAATATCTTCAGCATCCCCCAATTGGTTCCCTCTCCTTCGGGAGAGGGCTAGGGTGAGGGTTGCTCTTGATTTGAGTACATATCCGTTGCTGCGGCAACGGCCACTTAGGGTTCCGGCCTTACGCCGTGCCACTTTGAAAAGCGCAAAGTAACCAAACGCTTTTTGCCCCAACCCCTCGGTGCCTCGCTGTGGCTCGGCATGCCCTCACCACAGGCCCTGCTCCGTGGGCCCGCCGCGATCGGCCATCCCTGGCCGTATCGCGGCTAACCCGGCGTCCTGCCGGGTTACCCGCTGCGCAAAACCTGCGTTCGGCCAGCGCGGTTTAACGGGGCCTCTTAGATCAAGATCACAAGCCAGATCAAGATCAACAGATCGCGAGCAAGCTCGCTCCTACAAAGCCTTCAGAATCAATCACTTATTTTCTTTTTGATAAGAGCGAGCTTGCCGCGCGATCTTTTGATCTAAGAGTCCCTCTCCCGAAGGAGAGGGAACCGATTGGGGGATGCTGAAGATACTCGCTGGCCTGTTTGCTACGCGACAGCGCGGCGTCGAAGACGGGGCGGCAGATCAGGTGACGGTGTTGCAGAGCTACGAGCGGCGCGGTTCGTTGTTGACCATCTCGCGCATCAGCGCCAGGTAGCGGCTGGCGCCTAACCCCAGCGGGCGGTTTTTGACCCAGACGATGTCGACCCACAAGCGCATCTGGCTGGCCATGTTGTCAAACACCACTTCGGTCAGCGCACCGGTTGCAATCAAGGGTTGCACCAACGGTCGCGGTAACCACGCCCAGCCCACCCCGGCTTGTACCAGATCAAGGGTCGCCAGGTAGCTGTCGCTCAACCACACGCGGCGTGACAGCACCACCCGCGGGTCGGAGCCGGTGGGCTCGTCGGTGGCGACGATAATCTGCCGGGTATTGACCAGCTCTTCTTCACGCAGCGGGCTTTTTTGCTCGCCACCCGCAGGATGGTCTGGCGATACCACGGCCACTAGCAACTGGCTGCCGGCTTCGAGAAAGGTTTCGCGCTCATCAATACCCGGACGCTCAAAAACCAGCGCCAGTTGCACCGTGCCCTCGTGCAGCATGCGAATGGCCTGGGACTGCGAAGCCGAACGGATCTCGATTTCCAGGGTGGGAAATTCCTTGGCCAGCGTCGCCAGCGGGCGGCTCCAGACTCCGGTTTGCAGCTCCGGGGCCATGGCCACGATAAAGCGTTGCTCCAGCCCTTGATGCAGTTGCAAGGCATGGGCATCGAGCAGGTTCAATTGGCTGGCGACCTGCCTGGCCTGCGGCTCCAATGCGCGGGCAGCGGGGGTGGGGATGGCTTTTCGGGTCGAGCGGTCGAACAGCACCAGGTCCAGTTCGGCCTCCAGTTGTGACACCGCCATGCTCACCGCTGAAGGTACACGACCGAGCTTGCGCGCTGCCGCAGAAAACGAACCGCTGTCGACGACGGCGAGGAAAACCTTGAGTGTTTCGCTGGTGAAGGCCATGGGTTGTCAGTTTTGTTGATGATAATCGTCTTTTTTTATCAGCTTTATGAACCTAAATTCCAGTCCCATCACAACCGCAGGTGGGATGCAGCATGTTCAAGGTGAATGATCAGGGGCGCGTCGCGCTCGTCAGTGGCGCCGGTAGCGAACGGGGTATCGGCATGGCCATTGCCCGCAGGTTGGGGGCGGCCGGGGTCAAGCTGATCATTACCGCCAGCAGCGCGCGCATTGCTGAACGGGTCGCAGAGCTGCGTGCAGAAGGCTTTGACGCCCACGGCCGGGTCGCAGATCTGACCGATGAAACTCAGGTGCGTGAGCTGGGGCAATGGGCCGAAAGCCTCTGGGGGCGCATCGATATTTTGGTGAACAACGCCGGCATGGCCATGCAAGGCAGCCCGGAACCGTTCAGTGAACTGGCAAGCATGGATTTGCACACCTGGAACCTGTCGCTGGCGCGCAACCTGACCAGCGTCTTTTTGCTCACCCGCGCCGTGTTGCCGGGCATGAAAGCCCGTGGCTACGGGCGCATCGTCAATATCAGCTCGACCACCGGCACGCGCGGCAGCAACCCTGGCGAGTCGGCTTACAGCGCGGCCAAGGCCGGCATGCTCGGGATGAACATGGGGCTGGCCCTGGAAGTGGCCAGCCACGGCATTACCGTCAATGCGGTGGCCCCCGGCTGGATCGCCACCGGCTCCAGCACGCCCGAAGAAGCAGAAGCCGCACGCTACGTGCCCATAGGCCGTGCAGGCGACCCGCGAGAAGTGGCCAGCGCCGTGGCGTTTTTGGCGTCATCCGAGGCCAGCTATATCACCGGCGAAGTGCTGGTGGTGGATGGCGGTAATTGTCTGATCGAAAACAAGGCGCCCTGAATGTCTGAGTCCACCATTTCAGTGCTGGTGACCGGTGCCGCAGGCGGCGTCGGGCGAGCGCTGGTTGAGCATTTTACAAAGCAGGGCTGCAAGGTCTTCGCCACCGATCTCACGGCTTTAGAGGTTGACTACCAAGCCGATATTCGCCGCCCCGCAGCGTGTAAAGCGGTGGTTGCCGCTGCGGTGGCGGCCATGGGTCGCCTGGATGTGCTGATCAACGCCGCCGGTGTCTGGCGTGAAGGCCCGGTAGAGGAATGCAGCGAAGAAGACTTTGATCTGGTGCTGGATGTGAACCTCAAGGGCACTTTTTTTATGTGCGCTGCGGCCATCCCGTATTTAAAGGAATCTGAGGGCAGCATCGTGAATATTTCCAGCGATGCCGGTCGCCAAGGCAATAAAAACGCCGCCGCGTATTGCGCCAGTAAAGGCGGGGTGACGTTGCTGAGCAAAACTCTGGCGCTGGACCTGGCGCCCTTTGGCGTGCGTTGCAACGCGATTTCCCCCGGCGATATCGAGACCCCGATGCTCAGGTTTCAGGCCGAGCAATACGGCCAGGGCGATACGCAAGGCTATTACCGGGGCTTGCTGGACAAGTACCCGCAGGGCGCGCGTGCCCGTTTTATTCAGGCGCAGGAAATTGCCGAACTGGCGTTTTTCTTGAGCCAGCCCGGTGCGCGCTCGATTACCGGCGCCGACCTGGCCATCGATTGCGGCCTCTCGGCTGGCAACTAACAACAACACGCAGCAAAAAGGACTTAAGCATGTCGATCAGTGGAATTAGCGAAGCAGCGGTTGAAGTGTTCGCAGCGGCCGAACGCGAGCGTTTTATCCAGAACAACCCCAAGTCGATTGCGCTGGCAGAGCGGGCCCGGGCCAACTTGTATAACGGCGTGCCCATGCACTGGATGAGTGACTGGTCAATGCCCACGCCGCTGTTTGTGCAGCAGGCCAAAGGCGCACGTTTCACCGATGTGGACGGTCATGAATACGTCGATTTTTGCCTGGGCGATACCGGCAGCATGTTCGGGCATTCTCCCGAGCCGATTGCCCGCGCCATGGTCGAACAAGCCCACAGAGGCCTGACCACGATGCTCCCCGGCGAAGATGCAGTGGTCTGCGGCGAGCTGCTTGCCGAGCGCTTTGGCTTGCCGTATTGGCAAGTGACCGCGACGGCCACCGATGCCAACCGCTACGTGGTGCGCTGGGCAAGGGCGATCACCCAACGCAAGACATTGCTGGTGTTCGACGGCTGCTACCACGGCACCGTGGATGACGTGATGGTGCGTAACCGCGAGGGCGCTACGGTGCATCGTTCCGGGCTGGTCGGCCAGGCCTATGACCTGACCCGGTACAGCCGGTCGATCCCGTTCAATGACGTCGACGCGCTTGAGGCGGCGCTGGCGCAGGGCGATGTCTGCGCGCTGTTGTGCGAACCGGCGATGACCAATATCGGCATGGTCCTGCCCGCAGACGGCTTTATGCAAAAGTGCCGCGAACTGACGCGCCGCTATGGCAGCCTGCTGATCATCGATGAAACCCACACCATCTCCACCGGCATGGGCGGTTGTACCCGCCTGTGGGACTTGCAGCCGGACTTTTTTGTGGTCGGCAAACCGATTGCAGGGGGCGTGCCCTGCGCGGTATTCGGGTTTACCCAAGAAGTCGCGGCGGTGATGCAGGCCGTGCAACAACAAAACGCTGAGCAAAGCACCGGGCATGGCCACAGCGGCATGGGCACGACCTTGTCAGCCAATGCCCTGGCCATGCATTGCATGCGCGCCAATTTGCAGGAGGTCATGACCGAACAGGCTTACCAGCACATGTTGCCGCTGGCAGCCGACCTGGCCCAAGGGCTGCGGGGAGTGTTCAAACAGCACGGCCTGCATTGGTCGGTGACGGAGCTGGGCGCGCGCTGTGAGTTCCAGTTCTGTGCCACGCCCCCCAAAACCGGCGCGCAAGCCGAGGCGGCGTTCCATGACAGCCTGCAGATGGCCCTTCACCTGTACCTGATCAACCGCGGGATCCTCATCACGCCGTTCCACAACATGACCCTGTGCTGCCCGTCCACCAGCGCGGCGGATGTCGAACGTTTAATTAGCGAACTGGATCAGGCACTGAGCACCTTGCTGGCGCTGCCGGGTGCCCGCGTCGCCACTCACGAGGTTTGAAATGCAATTTGCCGATAGAAAAGAAGCTGAAGCCTTTTTGGCTGCCAACCCGCAGGTGCGCAGCATTGAGCTGTTCCTGATCGACGCCAACGGCGTGCCGCGTGGCAAGTTGCTGCATCGCGATGAGCTGCTGGCCATTTACGATAACGGGCGACCGCTGCCCAGTTCGATTCTGGCGTTGACCCTCCAGGGTGAAGACGTTGAAGGCACCGGGCTGGTCTGGGACGTGGCCGACGCAGATTGCTGGACGTACCCGTTGCCCGGCAGCCTGACCGTGCAACCCTGGCGCACCACGCCGACCGGCCAGTTGCAGGTGAGCATGCACCCTGAGCAGGGCTTGCCAGCGGCCCCGGCCGATCCCCGGCATGTGCTTGCGCAAACCATTGACCGGCTCAAGGCCGACGGTTACCACCCGGTGATGGCGGTTGAGCTGGAGTTTTATTTGCTCGACCGCCAACGTGACGCCAATGGCCGCCCGCAACCGGCACTGCAAGCCAATGGCGTGCGCCCGCAGGCGCCGCAGGTCTACGGGATTTACGAGCTTGAGCAGCTACAGCCGTTTCTGGACGACCTGTATGTCGCCTGCGAAGCGCAAGGCTTGCCGGTGCGCACGGCAATTTCCGAGTACGCGCCCGGTCAGGTCGAGCTGACCCTGGAGCATCGTTTCGACGCACTGCAGGCCATTGATGAAGGCGTGCGCTACAAGCGATTGGTCAAAGGGGTGGCCAACAAGCACGGACTACAGGCCTGTTTTATGGCCAAGCCGTTCAGCGATCAGGCGGGCAGCGGTTTGCACCTGCACGTAAGCCTGGCCGATGAACAGGGCCACAACCTCTACGCCAGTGATGACTCGCACGGTACGCCGCTGCTGCGCCACTCCATCGGCGGGATGATGCACACCCTGACGGACTCGCTGGCGATCTTTTGCCCTCACGCCAACTCGTACCGGCGCTTTCAGGCCAGCAGTTATGCGCCGCTGGGCAAGAGCTGGGGGGTGAACAACCGCACCGTGTCATTTCGCGTGCCCGGTGGCCCTGCACAGAGTCGGCACATCGAACACCGCATCTGCGGCGCCGACGCCAACCCTTATCTGGCGGCGGCTGCGTTGCTGGCAGGGATCCATCTCGGTATCCGTCAGCAGATCGATCCAGGGGCGCCGATTGTGGGCAATGGCTATGAGCAGGCGACCGACTTTCTGCCCACCGACTGGCTCACTGCGCTGCTGGCACTGGAGCGCTCAAGCTGGGTACGGGAAGCGTTGGGGGAGGGGTTTATCAAGGTCTACCTGGCCATCAAGTGGCAGGAGTACCGGCTGTTCAACGCTGAAGTGGGTGAGCAGGACTGGCGCTGGTATTTGACCCACGCTTGAACTGTGCAAAAACCTGTAGTCGCTGCCGAGGTACGAGGCTGCGATGGGTTGCGAAGCGACCCCTCTGACGACGGTCCTGCGGCCCGCATCGCAGCCTCGTGCCTCGTCAGCGACTACGTCTTTTAACTTTTTATACTGTTGCCGATCTGCCAGACGTATTTGGGTTCGATGCCGTTGACCACCCAGTCGCCGATGATCCGTGCCTTGAAGATCCACGGGTTATGCGAAGCGGCGGTGCGGGCATTGCGCCAGTGACGGTCCAGCGACTTGTTGATGCTGACACCCGAGGCACCCAGCGCATTGAACAGGTCGGTGGTTGCCCGCAGTACCAGTTCCGAGACCACGACCTGAGCCTTGGACGTTTCAATTTCGGCGTCGATATTGGCCTGGCGTTCGGCTTCGGCATCGTTGGCAAAACGCGCAAGGTAAGCGCGCTGCAGCGGTTCGGCCGAGCGCAGGGTGGCCGCTTCGGCGGCGTAGACCTGTGCCGAGATTTGCCCCACCACCTGCTGTATTTGCGGGTCGCCGTGGGTGGTATCGGCAGCGCCCTGGCTGAACACGCGCTTGCGGGTGCGCACTTCATGGGCCACATCGCGCTCCACGGCACGGCCAATCCCGGCCAGTACTGCCAGCAAGACCAACTGATAAAACGCCGTTTGGTATTTGAAGCGGGTTTCGAACGGGATCACCTGCTCGGCGTTCAGCGGTACCTCGACATACAGCGACGTGCCGCTGCCGGTGGTGCGCTGGCCAAAGCCGTCCCAGTCATCGCTGTGGCTGACGCCCGAGTGGCGGGCGTCGACGATGGCAATCACATCGGCGCCGTTGTCCGAGCGCTGCGCGTAGACGTCCACCCAGTCTGCAAAAATGCTGCCGGTGCTGTAATACTTGGCGCCGTTGAGCACGAAATTCTCGCCTTCCGGGCGCACTTTGGTGATGACCTCGCCGATTTTAACTGCGCCGATTTCGGTCCAGCCATTGCCTACCAGATCCCCCGCCACAAAGCGCGCAAACCAGGCATCTCGCGCCGGGCTTGGCGGAGCATTGAGACGGTCTTCGACAAAGGCAAAATGGCCACGCAGCGATTGCACAATGTTCGAGTCGGCCTCAGCCAGTTCGATCAGCAACTGGAACAGCTGGCTGATTGAAGCCCCCGCGCCGCCGAACTCCACGGGCACCCGCACTGCGCCAAAACCGGCTTCTTTCAGCCAGCGAATCGGCTCAAAAGGCAGGTCGCGCGCCTGCTCGCGCTCCACCGTCCCGGCGGCGATTTGCCGGAACAGTGGGCGAAAACGATTGGCCAGCGTTTCGTAGTCGGTGCCGACGGACAGAGGGTTTTGACTCATGACAATGCTCCTGCATAAATAAAGGTCACTGGCATGTCCGTTGCACAGTCTGTGCCGTTACATCGCAAGCCGATAATTCGGGCGTTTGGTGCTTTTTTGTCAGCCCAACTGTTGGCTTTGCAACAGTGGATTAACACGTTGTACGCCAATCCAACAGCACCGCTCCGGGCTTGCCTTGCGACCTTTTTTGAGGATCAAAAGATCGCGAGGCGAGCTCGCTCCTACACGTATGTGTTGCTATCGCAACTGTTGCGTAGCCAACAGCAAGTGGACAGATTGCACGGTAGTTGTTGTTATTTGCGCAGCGTTAAATTCGATAACTACCTGATTTATATGAATATTTAAAAGCGGCACGACCTGTGCAATGGAGACCTCAGTGTTTTCCATTGGATTGGAGTCTGCCCATGAGCATTTCTGTATCACCCCCTGCCAAGGCCTATGTGATCACTTCGGATGCCGAGGCTATCGAGATCGCCAAAGCCCTGGCGGTGCGTTTTGCTGAAGAAGCCTCGGTGCGTGACCGGGACCGGCGTTTGCCGGTGGCCGAGCTGGATCTGTTTGCCGCCAGTGGCCTGTGGGGCATTACGGTGCCCAAGGCCTACGGCGGGGCCGGGGTGTCGTATGTCACCGTTGCCGAAGTGATCAAGATCATTTCGGCTGCCGATTCGTCCCTGGGGCAAATCCCGCAAAACCACTTGGGCGTGCTGGATATCCTGCTGCACACCGGCAGCGAAGAGCAAAAGCGTTACTACTACGGCAAAGCCCTGGAGGGCTGGCGTTTCGGCAACGCCTTTTCTGAATCCAAGAGCAAAAATGTCGGCGCTTTCCAGACCCGTATTCGCTTTGAAGACGAGCATGCTGTGGTCGACGGTGAGAAGTTTTACTGCACGGGCGCACTGTTCGCCCATATCGTCCCGGCGGTGGGCGTGGATGAACAGAATCGTCCCTATATCGCCTTCGTCGAGCGCGACAATCCGGGGCTGACCATCATCGACAGTTGGGACGGTTTCGGCCAACGCACCACCGCCAGTGGCGGTGCTGTGCTGGCAGGCGTGCGTGTGCCATTGAGCGCCGTGATCCCGGCGTACAAAGCCTTTGAAGAGCCCACGGCAGACGGTCCGATCTCGCAAATCATTCAGGCGGCAGTGGACACCGGCATCGCCCATGGCGCCTTTGAACAGGCGCTGATTCATGCGCGGTTGTCCCGCCCGTGGGTCGACAGCCAACTGGATCACGGCTGGCAAGACCCTTACACGATTGCCGCGATTGGCGATTTGCAATGGCGCCTGCACGGCACCGACGCGATTCTGGCCAAGGCCGGGCGGGCCATTGATCACGCGTTGCTCTCGCCGAGCGAAGAGAGTGTGGCTGAAGCCTCGGTGATCGTGGCTCAGGCCAAAGTGCTTTCAGCCGAGATTGCCTTGCTCGCCAGCAGCAAGCTGTTCGAACTGGCCGGTACACGCTCGGTGCTCGGCAAACACAACCTCGACCGCTTTTGGCGCAACGCCCGTACTCACACCCTGCATGACCCGGCGCGCTGGAAATACCACCTGATCGGCAATCGTCTGCTCAACGGCATTCTGCCTCCACGCCATGCCTGGAACTGATAGAGGACTCATCACCATGAACAGCCCGGCAATCGCTTTGCCCAACCAGCTTGCTGCAGCGGCCGAAGACTTGCGTCTGGCCCGTCAAGGCCTGGAGCAGACCCTCACATTCGTTCGCGAACAGGCCCAGCCTTGGGCGCTCAGCGGCCTGAACAAGGCGGTGGACGATCCGTACATCATCGGCAAGTTTGGCGACCTGAACATTCGTCTCGACGTGGCCGAAGCCCTCTACCAGCGCGCGCAACACTTTGTTGGCCCGGCTGCCGAGACCCTGGTGGCGACGGCAGAAGCCGTGCTCGCCAGCGCCGAAGCATTGCAGGCGGTGGGCAACGTGCAGCAAGAACTCACTGGCAGCCGTTCGCCGTCGCCTTCTCTGGAAGGCCGCG
Organism: Pseudomonas sp. HY2-MNA-CIBAN-0224; assembly: GCF_040310285.1. Taxonomy (NCBI): domain Bacteria; kingdom Pseudomonadati; phylum Pseudomonadota; class Gammaproteobacteria; order Pseudomonadales; family Pseudomonadaceae; genus Pseudomonas; species Pseudomonas sp. HY2-MNA-CIBAN-0224. Next base: position 29,626 of record NZ_JBEOPQ010000012.1, read on the forward strand.
AACCCTTGCGCTGGCAGGCCCAGATTATTGGTAACTACCGTTTGAACGGCGTCATACCGCCTCAGCTTCAGGAGTAAACAGATGTCCCGTGAAATTCGTCTCAACGCTTTCGACATGAACTGTGTGGGCCACCAGTCGCCCGGCCTGTGGGCGCACCCGCGTGATCGTTCGTGGCAATACAAGGACCTGGAATACTGGACCGATCTGGCAAAAATCCTCGAGCGCGGCAAGTTTGACGGCTTGTTTATCGCCGACGTGCTGGGCATTTACGATGTTTATCGCGGCAACGGCGAGGCGGCGATTCGTCAGGCGGCGCAAGTGCCGGTCAACGACCCGCTGCAACTGATTCCACCCATGGCGATGGTTACCGAGCACTTGGGTTTTGGCCTGACTGCGTCGTTGTCGTTTGAGCATCCGTACCCGTTCGCCCGTCGCCTGTCCACGCTTGATCACCTGACCAAGGGCCGTGCTGGCTGGAACATCGTGACCTCGTACCTGGAAAGTGGTGCCAAGAATCTCGGGCAAAAAACCCAGACGGCCCACGACTCGCGCTACGACTTCGCCGAGGAATACCTGGAGGTTTGCTACAAACTCTGGGAAGGCAGCTGGGAAGAGGGCGCGATCCTGCGTGACCGGGAGCGCCGGGTATTCAGTGACCCGAGCAAAATCCATGAGATCCAGCATGTCGGCGAGCACTTCCAGGTGCCCGGCATTCACCTCTGTGAGCCATCGCCGCAGCGTACGCCGGTGCTGTACCAGGCCGGCGCCTCCAGCCGTGGCAAGCAGTTTGCCGCTGAACATGCCGAGTGCGTGTTTGTGGCGTCGCCGTCCAAGGCCTTGTTGAAAAAGACCGTGGCTGATATTCGCCGTCGTGCTGCCGAGGCGGGCCGTGACCCGTCGAAAATCCTGATTTTCAACCTGCAAACGGTGATCGTCGCTGAGACCGACGCCAAGGCCAAAGCCAAGTTCGAAGAGTACAAAAGCTACGTCAGCTATGAAGGGGCAATGGCCTTGATTTCAGGCTGGACCGGTATCGACTTCAGCCAGTTCAAGCCTGACGAGCCGCTCAAACACGTGCACACCAACGCCATTCAATCGGCAGTGGAAACCTTCTCGACTGCCGATCCGAACACGATCTGGACGCCAAACGCACTGGCCGACTGGGTGGGTATCGGTGGTTTTGGCCCGTTGTTTGTCGGCGGCCCGGAAACCGTGGCCGACCTGCTTGAAGAATGGGTGGCCGAGACCGACGTCGACGGCTTCAACCTGGCTTACGCCGTGACCCACGAAACCTTTATCGACGCGGTGGAGTTGCTGGTACCTGAGTTGCAAAAGCGCGGGGTGTACAAAAAGGAATATGCGCCGGGTACATTGCGCGAGAAACTGTTAGGCGAAGGCCCGAAACTGGCGGATTGGCACCCCGGTGCCGGCTACCGTAACCTCGGCGAACTGAACCGGGCGCGTGAAAAAGAACGTGCGTGATGAGCTGTTTTCAAAAGAGAGAATACCCATGAGTGAGCCACAAGGCGGACAGGCAACGCCTGCCATCCGCGAGGCCGATGTGTTGATTGTTGGCGGTGGCCTGAGCGGCACCTTGCTGGCCATGCAATTGCTGCGTTTGCCGGGTGCCCGGAATATCGTACTGGTCGAGCCGCGGGTCGAACTGGGGCGGGGCGAGGCTTACAGTGCCACTGAACTGGGGCACACCCTGAACGGCAATGCGGCGCGCATGAGCATTGACCCGGACGATGCCGACGATTTGACGCGCTGGCTCAAAGCGCATATTGCAAGCGGTGGCTGGCCTGAGTCGGCGTTGCAGAATGTGCCGGTCGAGCACCTGTTCCCGCCACGCGGGCTGTTTGGCCAGTATGCCCAGCAGCGGCTGGCCGAAGCATTGGCCTGCGGTGCGGCGCAAGGGTCAAGCCTGACCCATGTGCGTGACGAAGCCATTGACCTGCAAACCGAGCAAAACCGGGTTCAGGTGACCCTCAAGGACGGGCGGCAGTTGCAGGCGGCGGTGGCCGTGTTGGCCACCGGCATGTTCCCGGCCGCGCGTACGGCGCAGCGCCAGTCCAGCGGCCTTAATGCGGCGGCACTGGACCCTTGGGATGTGCAGGCATTACGCGGTTTGCCGGTGGATGCACGGGTGCTGATCATTGGCTCCGGGCTGACCATGGTCGATGCCCTTGAGTCGTTGAATCGGGCTGGGCATCGCGGGCCCATCGAGGTGTTTTCACGGCACGGCCTGTTGCCGCACGTACGGCGTCAGCCACCGGCTTGGGAAGACTTTTTGACCCAAGACCCGGAGATTCGCAGCCCGTTGCAATTGCTCCGGGCGTTGCGTCGCCAGTGCGAACTGGCCGAGGCGGCGGGCATTGACTGGCAGGCGCCGCTGGACACCGTGCGCGTGCATATCGGTCGGTTGTGGAGCCAGGCCAGTGATGTTCAGCGTCGCCAGTTTGTGCGCCATGTGCGGCCGTGGTGGGAAAGCCATCACCACCGTTCGCCGCCACAGGGTAATGCCTTGTTGGAGCAACTGTTGGGGGAAGGGCGGTTGACCATCAATGCCGCGTCACTGCAGGGCGTGGAGATCAGCGCTGACGGACGTCCACGGGTTCGCCTGCGCTATCGTGGGCAGGCGCAGGTGCGAACGGTTGAAGGGGATGGCCTGATCAACTCCACCGGCATTGAATACGACTGGCGTCGGGTCGATAAAGCCTTGCCGCGTCAGTTGTTGGAGCGGGGTTTGATTCGTGCAGGCAACCTGGGCCTGGGTATTGCTGCTGATCCGTCGGGGGCTGTGCTCAATGCACAGTCGGAACCGGCGAAACGCCTGTTTGCCATGGGCCCGCCGTTGCGCGGCGAATGGTGGGAAAGCACCGCCGTGACCGATGTGGCCTTGCAGGCCAAGGCGTTGGCGGCGCGGTTGGCTGAACGCGGGTTGTAACGGCTTCACTCTTTTGGTGGGAGCGGGCTTGCTCGCGATAGGGCACACGCGGACGTCAATGACACCGCGTTGTCTGTATCGCGAGCAAGCCCGCTCCCACCGACATAAGAGTGGATTATTCAGCCGTTGACGGTTTTTCCCATAGGTTGATCCCGCCTTCCTGGGCAAAGCGGTCGATCTCGGCCAGTTCTTCTGCACTGAACGCCAGGTTCTGCAACGCACCGACGTTTTCGACAATTTGCTCGGGGCGGCTTGCGCCAATCAGTGCCGAGGTCACGCGCGGGTCACGCAGGGTCCAGGCCAGTGCCAGTTGGGCCAGGCTCTGACCACGGCGTTTGGCGATCTCGTTGAGCGCGCGTACATGGGCAATGTTGCTTTCAGACAAGTGCTTGCTCTGCAACGAACCACCACCCGGGCGATTGACCCGCGCATCAGCCGGAATGCCATTGAGGTACTTGTCCGTCAGCAAACCCTGCGCCAGCGGGGTGAAGGCAATCACTCCGGTGCCGAGTTCTTCGGTGGTGTCCAGGAGGTCTTTTTCTACCCAGCGATTCAACAGGTTGTACGCCGGTTGGTGGATCAGCAGCGGTACTTTCCACTCTTTGAGCAGCGCCGCGATTTCACGGGTTTTGACTCCGGAGTACGACGAAATACCGATGTACAGCGCCTTGCCTTGTTGTACGGCGGTGGCCAGGGCGCTGGCGGTTTCTTCCAGCGGGGTGTCCGGGTCGAAGCGGTGCGAGTAGAAAATATCGACGTAGTCCAGGCCCAGGCGCTGCAGGCTCTGGTCAAGGCTGGCGAGGACGTACTTGCGTGAGCCACCGCCCTGACCGTAAGGGCCGGGCCACATGTCCCAACCGGCTTTGCTGGAGATGATCAGCTCATCGCGATAGTGCTTGAAGTCTTCGCGCAGCAAGCGGCCAAAATTGATTTCGGCACTGCCATACGGCGGGCCGTAGTTGTTTGCGAGGTCAAAGTGGTTGATACCCAGGTCGAAGGCGGTGCCCAGCAAGGCGCGCTGGGTGTCGATGGGCGTGCTGTCGCCAAAGTTGTGCCACAGCCCCAGGGACAGGGCTGGCAGCACCAGCCCGCTACGGCCTACGCGGCGGTAAGGAATGGATTGGTAGCGGTTTTCGGCAGCGATGTAAGTCATCGAATAGTCTCTGTTCCAGTGTGTTGAAGACTATGCGTTCCGGTTGGCCGGACGCTTCAAGCCCAGGTATTGGCGCAGCCCCGGCGTGCAAGGTGCCGCAGGCTGCGAGCTTATGACCTTTTAAAAAAGCAGCCTACAGGTTATTTCGACTGCCCGGGAAGCACATCATTGGCGATCATTTCGCCAAAGGGCCCGGTCAGGTTGGTGATGCCGCGACCCGCCAGGCTGGCGTAAGGTTCTGGCAGCAGCGGGAACACCAGTTCAGCAAAGCGATAGGCTTCTTCCAGGTGCGGGTAGCCCGAGAAGATAAAGCTTTCGATGCCCAGGTCGGCGTATTCCTTGATGCGTTCAGCCACCTGTTGCGGGTTGCCCACCAGCGCGGTGCCGGCGCCGCCGCGAACCAGGCCGACGCCTGCCCACAGGTTGGGTGAAATCTCCAAATTGTCGCGGCGCCCGTCGTGCAGTGCGGCCATGCGCCGTTGGCCTTCGGAATCAAAGCGCGAGAAAGACTTTTGCGCGGCGGCTATGGTTTCGTCGCTGATGTGTTCGATCAGGGTGTCGGCGGCTTTCCAGGCTTGCTCCTCGGTTTCACGGACTATCACGTGCAGACGAATGCCAAAGCGTACGGTGCGGCCCAAACGTGCCGCGCGTTCACGCACATCGGCGATTTTCTCGGCCACGGCCGCAGGCGGTTCGCCCCAGGTCAGGTACACGTCAACCTGCTCGGCGGCCAGGTCATGAGCGGCGTCGGACGAACCGCCGAAATACAGCGGCGGATAAGGTTTTTGCACAGGCGGGTACAGCGCCTTGGCGTTCTGCACGTGTAAGTGCTTGCCTTCAAAGTCGACCGACTCGCCTTGCAGCACCCGGCGCCAGATTTTCAGAAACTCATCCGACACTTCGTAGCGTTCGCTGTGGCTGAGGAAGCTGCCATCACCGCGGTTTTCATCCGGGTCGCCGCCGGTCACCACGTTAATCAACAAGCGCCCGCCGGACAGCCGGTCCAGGGTGGCCGCCATGCGCGCCGACACGGTCGGCGAGATGATCCCCGGACGAATCGCCACCAGATAACGCAGGCGCTCGGTCAACGGTACCAATGCCGAGGCGATGACCCACGAGTCTTCGCAGGAGCGTCCGGTCGGGATCAAAACGCCGTAGTAGCCCAGGTCATCAGCCGCCTGGGCGACTTGTTTGAGGTAGTTGAGCGTGACCGGGCGAGCACCTTTGGTGGTGCCCAGAAAGTGGCCGTCACCGTGGGTGGGGAGGAACCAAAACACATTCATGAAGAAGTCCTTAAGCGATTTTCAGCAAAGGTGTGGCCGAGGCGCCAAACAGCGGCGCGGCACGTTCTGCAGCAAGGCGGATACGAGCCTGCAAGGGCTCGCTGATTATTTGATAATTGGCGAAATCAGACTCGGTGGCATACACGCCGATCGGCAGCGTCAACGCCTGGAAAAAGCTGAACAGCGGACGCAACTGGTGTTCGAGCACCAGCGCATGGCGGTCGCTGCCACCGGTGGCGGCCAGCAACACCGGGGTGTCGATCAGGCCGTTGATATCCACCAGATCGAACAGATGCTTGAGCAGGCCGGGGTAGGAGCCGCGATACACCGGGGTGGCAATGATCAGCAGGTCGGCGTTTTCAATCGCCTGGATCTCGGCATCGACCTCAGGGCTCAGTTCCTGGCGTGACAAGGCGCCGCCCAGTTGCCGGGCAATAGTGCCCAGCTCAATCAAGCGGCTTTCGATAGTGAGCCGGGTTTGCAGTTCATCGAGAATGGCCTTGGCCAACACCAGAGTGCGCGAAGGGCTGTACGCCCCACCCGAAACGACGACGACTTGCAGCGCGTTAGACATGTTCGAATCCTTGGCTAGTGTTCAGCAAACTGTGGACAGGTACTCCCTGTCAGCAATCTCCGTACCAACAGGCAAACCCCTTTAATTCGGGGGGTTGGCCGGAGGCGGGCAAGGCGGGCGCTGTTGGTTGAGTGGTTAAGTGCAGATTTGCTGTTTGATTTGCAACAGTTGCTGGATGAACACTTGGGCGATGCAAGAGGGTGATGGCGGACATAGATTCGGACACAAACAATGGCCGCAACGATCCCTTTTTGGCCTGCCTACCCCTGTGAACCGCTCCAGCGGTCGGCAAGAATCAAATCAACTTATAAGAGTTGTCTTCCTGACCCTTGCCCTTTTTGCGGGCTGCTGCCGTGTACAAAACATAACAACTATCGATCTCACGCCAAAGATGGGGAATACATTCATGAGCACGATCAAACGCTTACTGGGCGCCACGGTCTGTGGGTTGTCACTGTTGGCCAGCGCGGTGCAAGCCGATCAGCGCGAATTGCGGGTGTACAACTGGGCGGACTACATCTTGCCGTCAGTGCCCAAAGACTTTGCCAAGGACACCGGGATCAAAGTGACCTGGGACACCTTCGACACCAACGAATCGCTGGAAGCCAAGCTGCTGACCGGCAACTCGGGCTATGACCTGGTGGTGCCGTCCAACCAGTTCCTCGACACCCAGATCAAGGCCGGGGTGTTTCAGAAACTCGACAAATCCAAGCTGCCCAACTGGCAGCACCAAGACCCGCAATTGCTCAAGCTGCTGGAAACCAACGACCCCGGCAACCAGTACGCCGTGCCCTACATGGTTGGTACGGTGTTGATCGGCTTTAACCCGGCCAAGGTCAAGGCGGCTCTGGGCGATGACGCGCCGGTAGACAGCTGGGACCTAGTGTTTAAGCCCGAGAACATGGCCAAGCTGAAATCCTGTGGCGTCGCGATGCTGGATTCGCCGTCGGAGATCTTGCCGCTAGCCTTGCATTACCTGGGCCTGGACCCGAACAGCCAGAACCCGGCCGACTATGAAAAAGCCAAAGAGCTGATGCTGAAGATTCGCCCGTATGTCACCTACTTCAACTCGGCCAAATACATGACCGATATCGCCAACGGCGACATCTGCGTGGCCATTGGTTACTCAGGCAGTTTTTACCAGTTTGGCAATCGGGCCAAAGAAGCGAAGAACGGGGTGGTGGTGGACTGGCGTTTGCCAAAAGAGGGCGCACCGATCTGGTTTGACACCTTCGCTATCCCTAAAAGCGCCAAGAATGTCGAAGAAGCGCATGAATTCCTGAACACCTTGCTGGAGCCCAAGGTGATTGCGTCGATCAGTGACTTTTTGGGTTACCCGAACGCCAACAAAGACTCGCTGCCACTGATCAATAAAGACATCACCGGCAACCCGAACCTGACGCCGACGCCAGAAGCGTTGAAATCACTGTATGTGGTGCAACCACTGCCACAAAAGCTGGAGCGTGTACGGACCCGCACCTGGACCAGCATCAAATCGGATAAATAACCGCCCAAGCCCTGTAGGAGCGAGCTTGTCTCGCGATCTTTTGATTGTTTAAAAGATCGCGAGGCAAGTGTCTTACTCTTCGATCAAGACTTTAGGGTTGGAGTTGCCCCATACGGTGTACAGGTCAGCCAGCAATGCACCGTTGATGTCTTCAACTTCGCTCTGGCTGATCTCGGCGTCGCCCTGTTTGCCGAACAGCACCACTTCATCGCCACTTTTGACGTCCGGCGCATCGGTCACGTCAACCATCAAGGTGTTCATCGACACTTTGCCCACCACCGGCACGCGGTGGCCGTTGATCAGCACGATGCCCTTATTGGTGAACGCACGGCGATAGCCGTCGGAGTAACCGACCGTAATGTTCGCCAGCTTCGAATCACGCGCCAGGGTGTAGGTGCGGTCGTAGCCGACGGTATTGCCTTTCGGGTAGCTGTTGACCGAGGCTACGTGCGACTTGAACTGCATAACGCGCTTGTAGTCGGTGTGCGAAGGCACCGTGTCACCGAACAGCGCGCCGCCAGGGCGGACCATGTCCAGGTGCGATTCAGGCACTTCCAGGGTGGCAAACGAGTTGGCCGCATGCAGGGTGATTTTGCTGCGATCCAGCTTGGCCTCTTTGATCAGCCACTGTGCCTGTTCGTTGAACGCCTTCAGGCCCGCGCGCACGTCATCGGCGTCTTCCACGGCGAAGTGGGTCATGATCGCCCGTACTTGCAGGTTTGGTACCTTGGTGATGGCGACGGCATCGCTGCGGCCTTGAGCGGTGCTCATTTCTACACCGTTACGGCTCATGCCGCTGGAGTTCAAGCCCAGGTGCACTACCAGAGGACGGCCGAGTTTCTCGGCAATTTGCGCGGCTTTTGTAGCGAAATCGAGGTTGCCGACCAACTCTTCCATGTTGTACGGCAGCGCCGCTTCCAGCTCGCTCAGGGCAGCGGTGCGCACGCGAATCAATTGGCCTTTGTAACCGCTCTCGCGGACCACGCGGGCTTCTTCGTTGCTGGCAACGCCGACGCAAGGTACGCCGGTGGCGATGATCGAAGGCATCAACAAACCAATGCCGTGGCCGTAGGCATCGGCCTTGAGCACCGCACAGATTTTCGATTTGTCGCCGAGGGTGTTTTTCAGGACCTGAATATTGTGTTCGAACGCGGTTTTGTTGATTTCAACCCAGGCGTTGCTGTCTTGGGTGTTCACCTGCGCGACGCCATTGGCCATCGTCAAAGGCGGAGCGGCGAAGGTCGGGGTTTGCAGCAGTGTCATGCCCAGAGACAGGGCGAGCAGGGTGCGAGCAAAAGGGAGCATGCGAGTTTCCGTACTTTATTTTTAGGGGCGCGGAGTATAACGCTGGTGGTACTAAGTTATGTACGAAAACTAATGCCTCAAACTGCGTATTGCACAACCCGTCAATACCTTGAGGTGTTCTTGCCGTTAAATCATCGTGGGCGCCTGCCTTGAGGGGTGCGGACTCATCGGTTTTAAATCGTACCTGCAAAATATTTATGTAACCTCAGCACCGCGTACTTCACACGTAGATTGATTCTTCCGAAAATTTTCAGGAAGAAAGTATGTTCGAAAATAATCCGTTGCTGGCGTCCTATGACTTGCCACCCTTCTCAAGGGTTCGGGCCGAGCATTTAGTGCCGGCCATTGAAAAAATTATTGCTGACAGCCGAGTTGAGGTTGCCCGAATCATCGATAGCCAGAGGCTATATCCGACGTGGGATGACCTGGTATTGGCCATGGATGAAGTTAACGCACGGCTGGATGGCGCGGTGCATGTCATTAAAATTCTCAGCGGGGTGAACACTCAGCAAGCGTGGATTGAGGCGGCGAGTAGTTGCTTTGAGCAAATAACTGCCTACAAGGAGCTAATGGGACAGAACCTTGAGCTGTATGAGCTTTATCTAACACTGTCCAAGAGTAAGGTAGCGGCATTGTTTGATAAACCGCGTAAAGCAGTGCTGAGCAAAATCTTGCGTGAATATCGCTTGTCTGGCATTCGGCTCACAACGGAGCAGCAACAGCGTCTGCGTGAGTTGAACCGTCATATCAGTCAGCAGGAGAATGAGTTCAGATCACGCCTGCAGCAAGCTAACACTGCCTGGACCAAACACATCGACGATGAGTCGCTGCTGGTGGGACTGCCTGAGGAGACAAAGCTGCGTATGGCGAACGCGGCGCAGCAGAAAAGCCTGCAAGGCTGGCTGGTCAACCTGGGAAATGATCAGTTTCGTGAGGTCATGCTCTACGCAAGCCACCGGCCTCTGCGCGAGGACGTGTGGGTGGCCTACCACTCTCGTGCCTCAAATCAGGGACAACCTGATGACCCATTGAATAATGATGATGTGCTGAGATTGCTGCTGGGATATCGCCATGAAAAAGCCAGGTTGCTTGGGTTTGACAACTTTTCCCAATTATCCCTTGAAGAACAGATCGTGGAATCCACTGATCAGGTTTTGGCTTTTTTAAGAAAAGAGCTGGAAGAGCAGCGACATACTTTTACGCTTGAGACACAACAACTTCAGGGCCTCGCTGTGCGAGAGGGCATTACGCGGTTGGAGCCTTGGGATTATGAGTATTTGGCCGAGAAGGTACGCCAAGCCAAAGGAGGCTCACAGGAAGAACTGCGTCAATACTTTCCGCTGGATACGGTCATCAGCCGTTTGTGCGATTTCACCTTGCGGTTGTTTGGTGTCGAACTGTTCGAACGTTCAGATTTTGATAGTTGGCATGCAGATGTGCGTCTGTTCGAAGTCAGAGAGCATCAGGAACCCATCGGTTATTTGTTTGTTGACCCTTATCGACGTGAATTGGGCGGGCCATTGGGAGAGACTCTCTCACTGCGCAACCGCCGAATCACCGCGGAAGGTCGCCCCCGTTTACCGATTGCTGTGCTGCGTAGCAAGTTCACAGCCGGTAAGGGTGATAAGCCCTGCCTGCTAGATCACCAACAATTACGCGTTTTGCTGCATGAATTTGGTCATTGTTTGCAGCAACTCTTGACCGGTGAAGAGTATCGGGAAATATCCGGAATTACGGCGCTTGGATATGGCTCGGCTGAGTTTGTCAGTCAGGTTTTTGAGCAATGGTGTTTTTCCGAACAGTTCCTGATCTGGATATCGAGCCACTACCAGAGCGCAGAGTCGATTCCTGCCAGCCTGGTGACTCGATTGATTGCTTCTGTCAAAACGCAAACCAGTTGGGCAACGGCAGGCTTAATGCTGATCATGCTGTTTGATTTTGAGGTCCATCGTACTTATGGCGATGGGCGCAGCACTAAGGAAGTGTTTGACAGCTTGAACGCTGAAATCGGCCACTTGCAGTGGCCGCACAATGTGCGTCCGGTCAACAGTGGTGATTTTATTGCTTCGAATTACGGCGCGAGAACTTACTCATATAAATGGTCAAGCGTCTTTGCTACCAAGACCTTCGAACAGTTTGTCCGTAAAGGGGTATTCGACCCTACTACCGGGCGGGCCTTCCGTGAAGCGTTCATTACACGCAGCGGGTCGCGCTTATTAGCCAAGTCGCTCGAAGTATTTGTGCACCCACCCAATACTGGCAGGCCATTATCTTTCCCCTCGGCCCCAACGCTAACCGACCCGCTCTAACACATTAGCAATGGCACAGAGCCCTGCGCGCTGCTGGTTGAGCAGCTAAGTGTCACTGCCCGTCAGCCTCTAAACACGGCTTTAAGCAGCGGGTCGTTCAAATACGCCACGTTGAGCCGGGTCCAGGGGTTGGTGCGCGATTGTTCGGGAGAAAAGATATGCCCCGGCGCGATCATGAAACCCTTGGGCTGCAACTGGCGGGTCAGGTCTTTGGCGTCGTCGATGTGGGTAAAGCGTGCCCACAGGTACAGGCTTTGGTGCGGGCGGCAAAACACCTCGGCGCCGATCTCATCGAGTATCGCCAGTCCGGCTGTTGTGGCGGCTTGCAGGCGTTCTTGCAGGCGAATCAAATGGCGCAGGAAATGCCCCTCGGTGAGGATCACGTCCATGGTTCGCTCACACAGCTCCGAAGAGCTGGTGTGCAACAACATTTTCAAGTCCCCCAGCTCATCAATCACGTCCTTGCTGCCGGCGATAAAGCCGACCCGCAGCGCCGCAGACACCGATTTGGAAAAACTGCCCACGTACAGTGAGCGTTGCAGTTGATCGAGCGCAGACACCTTTATGACAGATGCCGGTTTAAAGTCGGCCAGGGCATCGTCGTCAACCAGAATGAAGTTGTGCTGCTGCGCGAGTTGCACCAACCGATGGGCCTTGCCCGGCGAGATATCCGAGCCGGTCGGGTTGTGGCCCACCGACTGGATAAAAAACAGTTTTGGTTTGTGGCTGCGCAGGTGCTGCTCCAGCACCTGCAGGTCCGGGCCATCAGCCAGGCGCGGTACGCAGAGCATGTGGGCGCCTTGCAGTTGCAGCTTGCCAAACAGCGGGTAATAGCCGGGGTCTTCAACCAGCACCGTATCGCCGTGGGCAATGAAACGCCGGATGATCAGGTCCAGCGCATGGTTGGCGCCGTGAGTGGTGACGATCTGGCGGGGGCTGGCGGTGATCGAATAGCTGGCCAGTTTTTGCGCCAGATGTTGACGCAGGCTGGCATTGCCCAGGCGGTTGCCGTAGCGAAACAGCGTGTTGACCTCAGTGCGCATGATCTGGCGGGTGAACTTGTCCAGGCGCATGTCCATCAGCCATTCCACCGGCGGGAAGCCTTCGCCGAGCGGCGAATGCCCCGGCTCACGGACGAACTGCTGGCGCATCAACCAGATGGTGTCCATCGCTCGCGCATAGGGCTGCGGTTCGTCCGGTTCGCTGTGGTTGGGGCTGCCCTGACGGACAAAAAAGCCCTGGCCATGGCGCGGTTCGACCAGCCCTTGGGACGCCAGGGCCTCATAGGCATTAATCACGGTATTTTTCGAATGGCCGAACAGGCGCATGCATTCACGCAACGACGGCAGGCGGTCGCCCACCCGGTATGTGCCATTGCCGATCTGTTCGACCAGTGACGCGGTCAGTTGCTGAGCGAGTGTCAGACGCACCATGGTTGGCCATCCTGCTGTTTTTTGGCGAGGGTACAGCTTGGGTACTGTTTGTGCGAACTGTACCTTTTATGCGGGCACAGGGCGCTTTAGGGTGGCGCTCAAAGACAACAATAATGACCACAGGATTGAACCATGAGTATTGATTCGCGCCTTCCCAAGTTTCGTAGCCTGGCGCCCGCCGAGCGTTTGCAGCATCTGCAAGCGTTGCTCGACCTGCCCGCTGATGACGTCGCGCTGTTGCGTGAGCCGGGTGCACTGGCGCTGGAGCGGGCTGACGGCATGATCGAGAACGTGATCGGCACCTTCGAGTTGCCCTATGCCGTCGCAAGCAACTTCCAGATCAATGGCCGCGATGTGATCGTGCCCATGGTGGTCGAGGAGCCTTCGGTGGTGGCGGCGGCGTCCTTTATGGCCAAGCTGGCGCGGGAGGCGGGCGGGTTCCAGACCTCCAGTTCGTTGCCGTTGATGCGCGCGCAGGTGCAGATCGTTGATGTCGCTGACCCGTTCAATGCGCGCTTGAGCCTGTTGCGGCGCAAGGACGAAATCATCGAGCTGGCGAACCGCAAAGACCAACTCCTCAACTCGCTGGGTGGTGGCTGCCGGGACATTGAAGTCCACACCTTTGCGCAAAGCCCGCGTGGGCCGATGCTGGTCGCGCATTTGATCGTCGATGTGCGTGATGCCATGGGCGCCAACACGGTCAACACCATGGCCGAGGCGGTCGCGCCGCTGATCGAAGAAATCACCGGGGCCAAGGTGCGCCTGCGCATCCTTTCCAATCTGGCTGACTTGCGTCTGGCCCGTGCGCAGATCCGCATCGCCCCCGAGTTGCTCACCACGCCTGCATTCAAGGGCGAGGAGGTGATCGAAGGCATTCTCGACGCTTACAACTTTGCCGTGATTGACCCGTACCGCGCCGCCACCCACAACAAGGGCATCATGAACGGCATAGACCCGTTGATTGTCGCCACCGGCAATGATTGGCGGGCGGTGGAGGCGGGCGCACATGCTTACGCCTGTCGCAATGGCCATTACGGCTCGCTGACCACCTGGGAGAAAGACGGCCAGGGCAATCTGGTGGGCACCCTGGAAATGCCGATGCCGGTCGGGCTGGTGGGCGGTGCCACCAAAACTCACCCTCTGGCGCAATTGTCGCTGCGCATTTTGCGTGTCGAGAGTGCTCAGGAACTGGCGGAAATTGCCGTCGCGGTCGGGCTGGCACAAAATCTCGGCGCGCTGCGGGCGTTGTCGACCGAAGGCATTCAGCGCGGGCACATGGCCTTGCATGCGCGCAACATTGCGCTGACGGCAGGTGCCAAGGGTGAAGAGCTCGACTGGCTGGTCAAACAGATGGTCGAAGCCCACGATGTGCGCGCGGATCATGCGGCGGCACTGCTCAAGCAAAAACGCGGGCTGTGATGACCCCCCTTCATCTGTAGGAGCGAGCTTGCTCGCGAGCCTTTAAAAGATCGCGAGCAAGCTCGCTCTTACAGGTATGGGCATCTCTCTTCACCTCCATAACAATAAAAGCAGTGGGAGAATCCTTTGAAACCTGAACTCTATGAAGTCTGGGGTGACACGGTTGATGTGCGCCATCTTGTGTACGCCATTGTGATTGGCGCCATCGTCAGCCTCAGCGCATTTTTTATCGCACAGCACTTTTTGCTTGAGTGGGTGGCCTCCGCGCAGATGGCCCGGGCCTACGCGATGCTGGTGGGCATTGTGGGTTGTCTGGTGGGCGGGGCAATCAGTGCGAGCCTGTTCAAACCCAAGCGCCATGTGGTCGAGCACGAGGCAGACCCGGCCTGGCGCAGCCAGATCCTGAAGGATCTGCAAAACGAGTTTGGTGACCTTGGGCGTCTGGCTGATTTGCCCCCCGAAACCATCGCCGAGCTCAAGGAGATGGACCTGTACGAGCTGTTCGTGGACTACGAAAAGGGCTTGCACACCGCCGGGAATGACCCGGCCCCAGCGGTCGATGGCCTGGCTGCCAATGGAGCCCGCTCATGATCGTTTCATTGTTCGATCAAGTGCTGATCGCCCTGGGCATGGGCATTCTGGGGGCGGTGATTTTTGCTGCCATCGGGCTGATTTCAGGCAGCGATGAAACCACCACCCTGGCACCGCTGACTTTGCTGGTGGTGCTGCTGGGCGTGCCTGCACCGGGGGTGTTGACCTTCTTTCTGGCCGGTGCGGTGGCCAAGCATATGACCCACGCTGTGCCCACGGCGCTGCTGGGGATTCCCGGTGACACCATGGCCACGCCGTTGATGCGCGAGGCCAACTTTTTGCGCAACCTCGGGGTGCCGCACATTGCCTTGCGCAAGATGATTTCCGGGGCGGTGATTGCTGCGCTGATCGCCGTGCCCATGGCGGTTCTGTTTGCGGTCATGCTGGCGCCGTTTGGCGACACCATCAAGCGTTCGGCGCCGTGGATTTTCCTGGCGGCAGCGATTGCCATTGCGTGGTTTTCGAAAGGGCGATTGGCGGCGGTACTGGCCTTGATCCCCTTTGTGCTGATCATTCTCGGCCTGCAAACCCTCACCGGCCAATACGGGGTCAAGCTCACCGTCAGTTACTTTCTGGGGATCGCCATCGGGCCGTTGATTGCAGCCCTGTTCGCGATGATGGCCCCGGCCGAGCGCGAAAACATGCGTCGCAGTGAAGTGCGCACGTTTTCACTGTCGCCGGATGTAAAAAGCGGCGGTGGCTTCTTTCCCAACCCGCTCAAGGTATTGGACCGCAAACAAAGCCTGTGGACCGGCATCACCGCTGTAATCTCCAGCGCCACCTTCGTGTTCAGCCCGGTGGCCATGACCGTGATCATGGGTGAACTGGTCGGCTCGCGGGTCAAGCATGTTTACCATCGCCTGACGACCGTGATTACCGCGCGCAATGGCGTGACCGAGTCCACTTACATTGCCGAAGCGCTGATTCCGCTGATTGCCTTTGGCTTGCCACTGAGCCCGGTGGCGGCGGGCCCGGCAGCGCCTTTGTTCAACGCGCCGCCGCGCTTTAGCGTGGACTCGGCCTCGGGCGAGGTGCACAACCTGCACTCGTTGCTCAGCACCTGGGAGTTTCTCGGCTATGGCATGTTGGCAGTGGTGGTGGCCTTGTTGATCGCCTATCCCTTCACCATGAACTACGCGTATCGCGCGGCGTCGTACGTGTCGCGCAAAATCAGCCACGAAGCGGTAATCGCGACGTTTGTCGGGCTGATTCTGGTGATCGGGATCTGGGAGGGCGGTTTGCTCGGCTTGCTGGTGATTGTCACCGTTGGCCTGCTGGGCGGTTTTCTCTCGCGCTTTCTGGGCTTCAACATCGGCGTGCAGTTCATGGGGTATTACACCGCGGTGCTGACCGTACCGGCCCTGGTTGCGCTGTTGGCGGGCTGAGTGACCTGCCCCGAACCGGCGGTGCTGTGTACACTGCATCGCCTCAGGTCATGTCAAAGGAGATCCCGGTGGATCTACGCCAGTTGGAAGCGTTTGCTGCGGTCATGTCGGCGGGCAGTGTCACGGGGGCAGGGCAGATGCTCGGGCGCTCGCAGCCTACCGTGACCCGGCTGATACAGGAGTTGGAGCAGGAACTGGGATTTGCCCTGTTCGAACGCAGCGGGCCGAAAGTCACCCCGACGCAAAAGGCGTTCATGCTCTCGGCCGAGGTCGAGAATGCCCTGCAAGGGGTGCGTCACGTACAGCAGCGGGCACTGAACATTGCCCGTGATGAAAACCTCAGTTTGCGTCTGGTGGCCACCCCGGCCCTGGCCTCGGGCCTGTTGCCGCCTGCGCTGGCGCAGTTGCCGCCGGGGCTGCAGCCGCAACAACTGCAAATCCAGAGCCTCAGCGCGCAAGAAGCGGTGCAGGCGGTATTGGCCAAAACCGTGGATCTGGGGGTGGTCAGCTTGCCGCTGGAACATCGCGGCCTTGAGTTGCACTGGATTGGCG
Source organism: Pseudomonas sp. HY2-MNA-CIBAN-0224 (assembly GCF_040310285.1). Classification (NCBI taxonomy): domain Bacteria; kingdom Pseudomonadati; phylum Pseudomonadota; class Gammaproteobacteria; order Pseudomonadales; family Pseudomonadaceae; genus Pseudomonas; species Pseudomonas sp. HY2-MNA-CIBAN-0224. The sequence continues at coordinate 46,084 of NZ_JBEOPQ010000012.1, forward strand.
AAGCCGCCTGCGTGGCGGTGCTGGCGGCCGACTCGCCGCTGGCGGCAGAGCCGGTGCTGAGCATGCAAACCCTGGCACAACAGACCTTGATCAGCATCTCCAACCCGTTCCGCTTCCGCCGACGCATCAACCGCGCGTTCGAAGCCGCCGGGGTTGAGCCGCAGCACATTCTTGACACCAACACCTCGCTGACCGCCATGCAAATGGCCCGCGTGGGGCTGGGCGTGGCGCTGGCCGACCCGTTTACGGCCTTTGGCGTACCATTGAACGGGGTAGTGGTGCGACCGATTGAAAGCAACGTCCCGTTCTTTTTTGGCTTGATCTCGGCCTACGCCACACCGTTATCAGAAGTGGCCAAGGCGTTGGTCGAAACCCTCAAAACCTCATCCCAGGCCTTGCTGCCGGGGATGATCGTGCACCCGGCCAGCAGCCATGATGCATTGATGCAAAGTATCTACGCCGGTTAAACCCTTCCCGTGTAGGAGCGAGCTTGCCTCGCGATCTTTTGACCTTCTAAAAGATCGCGAGGCAAGCTCGCTTCTACAGTTTTTATTCCATACGGAAATATCCATATCCTTTTTTGCCAGTTGATGGAATAACCGCTGCTCCTTAGTATTCATTTACTGCATTCAATGCGCTAATGAATCATGAAAATGAATTGAAGGCTGCCAACACAGACCTTCAGCTTCGCGGGCATCCAGCCGACCTCGGCAAATCGCCGCAAGACGTGTTTTAACTTTTTTTGGCGATTTATCGGGGAGTTTGCATATGCAATCCGGCGCTTCATCGGCTTCACTTTTTACCCCGGCAGCCCTCGCGCTGACGGGCCTGTGCCTGGTCAGCGGACCGGTAGCGGCACAAGAAGATGACGACAAGGCTCACGCTAAAACGGAGCCGGTCATGCAAACTGTGGTTTCGGTCGGTAACCGCGGTACTCAGCGCACGGTGGCTGAAAGTGCCGTGCCGATCGATGTGATCAGCGGCCAGGAACTGCTCAAGCAAGGTGCGAGTACCAGTTTGCGCGATGCCCTGGCGCAAACCCTACCTTCGTTCAACGTGGCCAAGGTGACCGGCGGCGCCTACAGCAACGTGGCCCGTTCGGCCGGTTTGCGCGGTCTGGGTGGCGGCTATGTGCTGGTGCTGGTCAATGGCAAGCGTCGCCATGGCGGTTCGGTTGCCTCGGAAAACTCGGTGCTGTCCGAAGGCTGGAACCCGGCCGATCTGGACCTGATCCCCATCAGCGCCATCGACCGCGTGGAAGTGCTGCGCGACGGTGCGGCAGCACAATATGGTTCGGATGCCATCGCGGGGGTGATCAATATCATCCTCAAGTCCAACAGCAGCGGCGGCAGCGCCAGCACCATGGCCGGGCGTCGTTCGCATTATCACAGCGGGGTGGGCTCCAACGGTGAGACCTATCAGCAGACCTTCGATATCGGTTTGCCGCTGCCCAATGACGGCTTTTTCAACTTCGCCCTGGATGCCAAAAAGCAGGACAGCACCAAGCGTTCAGGGGTGGCCACCGGCAGTTTTTACTACCCGGTGAACGGCCAGCCTGACCCGCGTGAAAACACTATCGACAAGCGCACCTATGGCGGTGGCCTGCCGGAGATCAAGCAGCTCAACGTGTCGTACAACGCCGAGTTGCCGCTTAACGATTCGATCTCGCTGTACTCCTTCAGCACGGTCGGCCAGCAAGATGCGCTGGTGTCGATCGCTTACCGTCGACCCAACGGCAACACCATCATCAACGAGCTCTACCCGGATGGCGTGGCTCCGGATTTCACTTTTGACAGCTTTGACTACCAGAGCGTGTTCGGTGCCCGTGGCGATGACTTGGCGGGCTGGGGCTGGGACTTGAGCACCTCATACGGCTCGAACCGGCAGAAGCAAAGCACCAAAAACAACCTCAACCCGTCGTTGGGCCCGGACAGCCCGCGCCACTTCGACCTGCAGACCAACACGTTCACCCAGTGGACGACCAACCTGGACCTCAACCGCAAGCTGGACATCGGCACGCGCAACCCGCTGAACTTTGCCACCGGCCTTGAATACCGTTTCGAGCAGTACCGCACAGAGTCCGGGGACGCCGATTCTTATGCCAACGGCGGTTACCGTTACCCGCAAGGCCACCCGCGGGCGGGCCAGTTGTCGGCCATCGGTGCGCTGGGCAACTACCTGCTGCTGCCCGAGGATGAAGTCAATCTGCGTCGCAGCAACTCGGCCGCTTATGTCGACCTGGGGCTGGATGTGACGGACAAGTGGTTTGTCGGCGCCGCCGGGCGGTTTGAGCATTACACCGACAGCTCGGGCAATACCTGGACCGGCAAGCTGTCGACCCGTTATGCCTTTACCCCGGAGCTGGCTGCGCGAGGCGCCATCAGCACCGGTTTTGTTGCGCCGTCGATGGTGCAACAGGGCTACGCCAAGACCGGTTTGGGCCGTCGCACCGTGAGCAACGAAACCCAGGACATCATGATCAAACGTGTGCAACCCAACTCGGCGATTGGCCGGGCGCTGGGCGCTGAAGACCTGGATCCGGTGAAGTCTGAAAGCATCTCGGCGGGCCTGACCTGGAGCCCGGTGCAGAACCTCAACATCGCATTGGATGCTTACCTGATTGACCTGCAAGACCGTATTGCACTGATCAGCCCGCTGTCGGGCCCGGCAGTCGACAAGATCCTCGCGGCCAATGGTTTCTCCCATGTGCAGCAGGTGCAGTACTACGCCAACGCCTTTGATACCCGCACCAAGGGCCTGGATCTGGTGGCCGACTACACCCAGCACCTGGACCGTTACGGGCGCTTGCGCTGGAACCTGGGGGCGAACTGGAACAAAGCCACCATTACCGACCTCAAGGCCAATCCCGGCCAGTTGCAAAGCCTCGGCCTGTCGCGTTTTGAGCGCACGGAGCTGGGCGGTGTGACCGACCTGGTGCCCAAGAGCAAGTACATCGTCGGCGTCAACTGGCAAGTCAGCGACTGGGACATTGGCCTGCGCAGCACCCGTTACGGCAAGGTCAAGCGCTTGGGCAGCGGCACCAGCGGCATTGACGAAACCTTCAGCGCCAAGTGGATCACCGATGTCGACGTGAACTACGCCCTGACCGACAACATCACCGTGTCTGTGGGGGCCGACAACGTGTTCAACGTGTATCCGGACAAGCACCAGATCATTGATGTCTCCGGTGGCTCGTACTACTCGTCGATCTCACCGTTTGGCTCTTACGGGGCGTTTTACTACGGCCGTCTGAACATCGATTTTTAAACCCGGGGCCAACACCTGGCCCGCTCTTCGCAGGATCTGCCGCAGTCTGCGGCAGATCCTGCGAAGCGTTCATGACTTTAATAGAGATACCGACAATGCCCCACACCACAGCTCCCATTGGCCTGCCAGCCCTCGAAGCGCGCCTGCGCGAGGATTTGCAGTGGCTCGATTTACCGGCTCAGCCGTGGGTCAAACCTCGTCATCAAGAAGGCCAGTTGCTGCTTGAAGTGGCCGTGATTGGCGGAGGGATGGCCGGGTTGGCGCTGGCAACCGAGTTGCGCCATCTGGGGGTGAAGGCGGTGGTGTTCGACCAGTCCGAAGAAGGCTTTGAAGGGCCGTGGGCGACCACTGCACGCATGCAGACCCTGCGCTCGCCCAAGCAATTGAGCGGCCCGGCGTTGGGTTTGCCGGCCTTGACCTTTAGGGCCTGGTTCGAAGCCCAGTTCGGCCTGGCCGCGTGGGAGCAACTGGACAAGATTCCGCGCCTGCAATGGGCTGAGTATTTGCGCTGGTATCGACACGTGCTGCGCCTGGATGTGCGTAACCGCCACCGCGTGACGCGGGTGCAACCAAAGGCGGACGGTCGCGTCGAACTGAGTATTGATGCCGACAGGCAAGCCCTTAACGTTTCGGCCCGGCACGTGGTGCTGGCCACCGGTCGCGATGGTTTGGGCGGGCCCTGGGTACCAGCAGTGGCTGACGCGCTGCCCCGCGAATACTGGGCGCACTCGGCTGACGGTTTGCAGGACCACTGGTTTGTCGGCAAGCGCGTGGCGGTGATCGGCGGCGGCGCCTCGGCCATGGACGCTGCCGGCACGGCGCTGGAGGCGGGCGCCCGGTCGGTGGACGTGCTGGTCCGGCGCAAGGATTTACCCCGCATCAACAAGGGCAAAGGTGCCGGCAGCCCGGGCATGACCCACGGTTACTGGCGCCTGCCGGATGACTGGAAATGGAGCATCCGCCACTACCTCAACCTGCAACAAGTGCCGCCGCCGCAGGGCAGTACGTTGCGCGTGTCGCGGCACGCCAACGCGCGGTTCTTGCTGGGCAGCCCGGTTGAGTCGGTGGCGGTGCAAGCCGATGGCAGCCTGTTGTTGCAGACGCCGACCGCCCATTTGCACTACGACTTTCTGGTGTTTGCCACCGGCTTTCGCAGCAACTGGGCCTTGCGCCCGGAGTTTTCGCCGTTTGCCCCGCACATCAAACTGTGGAGCGATCGTTACAGCGCACCGGCCGGGCAAGAAGATCTTGAGCTGTCGCAGTTGCCCGACTTGGGGCCGTTATTCGAATTTCTCGAACGTGTGCCTGGCTCCTGCCCGGGGCTGGACCGCGTGCATTGCTTCAGTTACCCGGCAGCGCTGACTTACGGCGGTGTGTCCGGCGATATTCCGGCCATCAGCGAAGGCGCCAAACGCATGGCTCAAGGGTTGGCCGGGCAATTGTTCAACGACGATATCGAGCTGCATTTCGAGGCGATGCAAGCCTATGCCGAGCCTGAATTGAAGGGCGATGAATGGCAGCCGGGCATCCTGCGCGCCGAGGAGTTGCGCACATGACCGGATGGTTGTTGCGGCGGCTGGGGCAAGCCTTGCTGGTGATGCTGCTGATGACCCTGATTGTGTTCGTCGGGCTCAATGCCATCGGCAACCCGGTGGACATTCTTATCGGTGAAGACCTCAATCAGGCCGAGCGCTTGCAGGCGATTGCCCGGCTGGGCCTGGATCAGCCGCTGTGGCAGCAGTACCTGAATTTTCTCAGCGGGATTGTGCACGGGCATCTGGGCAAGAGTTATGTCTATCACGAAGACGCCCTGCAACTGATTGTGCAGCGCCTGCCCGCGACCTTCGAACTGGCGTTTAGCGCCTTGTTGATGGCCATCGTCATCGGCGTGCCGCTGGGGCTGTTTGCCGGGTTGTACCCGGACAGCAAGGCGGCGCGGCTGATGATGGCGGGCAGCATTATCGGGTTTTCGCTGCCGGCTTTCTGGGTCGCCTTGATGCTGATTCTGCTGTTCTCGGTGCACCTGGGCTGGTTGCCCGCCAGCGGCCGTGGCGAGACGCGGGAATTGTTTGGCATTCAGTGGTCATGGCTGACCCTCAATGGCTGGCAGCACTTGTTGCTGCCCGCGTTGAATCTGGCGCTGTTCAAAGTCTCGCTGGTGCTGCGCCTGACTCGCGCCGGGGTGCGTGAAATCCTCCCCCAGGACTTCGTCAAATTCGCCCGGGCCAAAGGCTTGTCGCCCAGGCGGGTGATTGTGATGCACGTGCTGCGCAATACCTTGATCCCGCTGGTCACCGTGCTGGGGCTTGAGTTGGGCTCGACCATCGCCTATGCGGTGGTCACCGAAACCATCTTTGCCTGGCCCGGAGCCGGCAAGCTGATTCTGGACAGCATCAACAACCTCGACCGGCCGGTGGTGGTGGCGTACCTGCTGGTCGTGGTGGTGATTTCTGTGAGCCTCAATCTGCTGGTGGATGTGTTGTATCGCGTGTTGGACCCGCGTGTCCGTCTGGAAGGTGCGCAATGACCGCCCTGCAAAACCCGCCGCGCGTGTTGCGCGTCGAATCGTTGTGGCAACGCGGTGCGCTGGATTTTATCCGCTCGCCTTTGGCGATGATTGGCCTGCTGATTTTGCTGTCGATCACCCTGGCCGCGCTATTTGCACCCTGGATCACCCCGCAAAACCCCTATGACCTGATGCAATTGGACGTTCTCGATGCGCGCTTGGCGCCCGGAGCGCACAGCGCCGAGGGGGCTTACACCTATTGGCTGGGCACGGACGGGCAGGGCCGTGATCTGTATTCGGCGATTGTTTATGGCTTGCGCATCAGCTTGCTGGTGGGCGTGGGTTCGGCCTTGATCGCGGCCGTGATCGGGACGTTGCTGGGGCTGATTTCGGCGTATGCAGGTGGTTGGGTTGACGCGTTAGTGATGCGTCTGGTGGACCTGCTGCTGTCGTTTCCGGGGATTCTCATGGCGCTGATGATCCTCGCCTGGCTGGGCAAGGGCGTGGGCAACGTGATGCTGACCCTGGTGCTGCTGGAGTGGGCCTATTACGCCCGCACGGCACGGGGCCAGGCGCTGGTCGAGAGCCGCCGCGAATACGTCGAGGCTGCACGCGGGCAGGGCATCAGCCGCTGGCGGATTCTGGTGGGGCACATTCTGCCCAACTGCCTGCCGCCGCTGATTGTGATCGGCGCCTTGCAGATCGCCCGCGCCATCACCCTGGAAGCGACCTTGTCGTTTCTCGGCCTCGGTGTGCCGATCACCGAGCCGTCGCTGGGCCTGCTGATTGCCAACGGCTTTCAATTCATGCTCGGCGACGAGTACTGGATCAGCGTGTTCCCCGGCCTTGCGCTGCTGTTGACCATCGTTGCGATCAATCTGGTGGGCGACCGTCTGCGTGATGTACTCAACCCGAGGCTGCAACGATGAATGCATTCCAGCAAGACGTTCGGCCTGCGACCCTTGAAGTGCGCAACCTGTCGACCTCTTTCCATACCCGTGACGGCGTGCTGCCTGCCGTGCGCGAGGTGTCCTTGCGCTTGCAGCCGGGGCAGATTCTGGGGCTGGTGGGCGAGTCGGGCTCGGGCAAGTCGGTGACCGGTTTTTCAATCCTCGGACTGGTGGATGCACCGGGGCGAATCAGCGGTGGAGAGATTATCTTTCAGGGCCGCGACCTGACCCGGTTATCAGCCAAAGAGCTGCGCCATTTGCAGGGCAATCGGATCGCCATGATTTTTCAAGACCCGATGATGACCCTCAACCCGGTGCTGCGCATCGATGCACAAATGATCGAAGCAGTGCGTGCGCACAGCCCGATGAGCCGTCGCGAGGCGCGCCAGCACGCCTGTGACACCTTGGCGTCGATGGGTATCGCTAGCCCGGAAGAGCGCCTGCGCGCCTACCCGCATCAGTTGTCTGGCGGCATGCGCCAGCGGGTCGCTATTGCGATTGCCTTGCTGCACCGCCCGGACTTGATCATCGCCGACGAGCCGACCACCGCACTGGATGTGACGATTCAGGCGCAGATTTTGGGCGAGGTGCAGAAGCTGGTACGCGAGCAGGGCACGTCACTGATCTGGATCACCCATGACCTGTCGGTGGTGGCCGGGCTGGCCGATCAAGTGGCGGTGATGTACGCCGGACGCATTGTCGAGCAGGGCAGCGTCGATGCGGTGCTCGACCGTCCGCTGCATCCGTACACCCAAGGCCTGATCGACAGCCTGCCAAGCCGCAATCAGCGCGGGCAACGCCTGCGGCAGATACCCGGCATGGCCCCCAATCTGCTGTCGATGCCCGCCGGTTGCGCCTTTGCCCAGCGTTGCAGCCGGGCCAGCAGCGCGTGCAGTGAATTGCCGCCCGCCGTTGAAATTGAACCGGGGCGCAGCCTGCGCTGCTTTCATCCCGCCGTCTATGAAGCTGGAGCTGCCCATGGCCAATGAATCCGTGCCTTTGATCGAACTTCGTCAGGTCAGCAAGCAATTTGGTCAGGCCCCTGGTGGCCTGCTGCAACGCTTGGGCTTGAGCCAGCCACGGCCCTTGACCCGCGCCGTGGATAACGTCGACCTGCGCATCGCCCGTGGCGAAGTGGTGGGACTGGTGGGTGAGTCCGGCTGCGGCAAGTCGACCTTGGGGCGCATGGTCGCGGGCCTGCTGCCAGCGTCCAGCGGCAGCGTCAATGTCGAGGGGCAACCCTATGAGTCCTTGAGCACAGGTGCGCGGCTCAAGGTGCAAATGATCTTTCAGGACCCTTACGCCAGCCTCAATCCACGCTTGCGGGTTGACCGCATTGTCGGTGAGGGCGCCTTGCGCCAGGGCTTGACCAGTAGCCGCGATTTTGACGACTACGTCAGTGCGCAACTGCGCCGTGCCGGGTTAAGTCCGGAGCTGCGTCAGCGCTATCCGCATCAGTTCAGTGGCGGCCAGCGCCAGCGCATCGGCATTGCCCGGGCCCTGGCGGTGCAGCCCGAGTTGCTGGTGTGCGATGAGTCGGTGGCGGCGCTGGACGTGTCGATTCAGGCGCAGATCCTCAACCTGTTTATGGACCTGCGCGAGCAACTGGGCCTGACGTACCTGTTTATCAGCCATGACTTGGGCGTGGTCGAGCACCTGTGTGACCGAGTGGTGGTGATGTACCTGGGGCGAGTGGTGGAATCGGCCACGGTGGATGAGTTGTTCAGCCGCGCCAACCACCCGTACACCCAGGCATTGCTGGCGCAGATCCCGCGTTTCGAGCTGCGCCGCAGCCAGTACCAGGCCATTCGCGGCGAAATGCCCAGCCCGCTGAATCCGCCGTCCGGTTGCCACTTTCACCCGCGCTGCCCTCACGCCAGCCAACGTTGCCGCGAACAGGCGCCGACGCTGCGTGAAGTGTCGCCGGGGCACCTCAGCGCCTGCCATCTCAACCTTGTTTCTTGAACCTTCGGATACCTGCCATGAAACCGCTGCTGCTTACGTTACTGACCGCTGCACTGTTGACCGGCGCGGCGGGGGCCAATGCCCAATCCCTGCGCATTGCCTACGCCGATCCGGTGTCGTCGCTGGATCCGCAATTGAACAACCACGCCGGTGACCGTTCGCTGGCGCTGCATGTGTTTGAGTCGCTGCTGGAACGTCGCGACGACAAGACCTTGCCGGGGCTGGCCGAAAGCTGGAAAACCGTGGATGCCACTACGTGGGAGTTCTACCTGCGCAAGGACGTTAAATGGCAGGATGGCCAGCCGCTGACCGCCGATGACCTGGTGTATTCCCTGCAGCGGGCGCGTAACGTTCCCGGCAGTGTGGCGCCGTATTCCAGTTCGCTGCGCACGGTCGAGTCGGTGAGCGCCCCTGACCCTTACACCTTGCGGGTCAAAACGTCTGAACCCAATCCATTGCTGTTGCAAAACATCGACTCGATTTACATCGTCAGCCGGCATGTCGGTGAGCACTCCAGCACAGCCGACTACAACAGCGGCAAGGCGATGATCGGCACCGGCCCTTATCGGTTGGTCTCCAATGCCCAGGGCGACCGTAGCCTGTTTGAGCGCAACACCGACTACTGGGGCAAGCCTGCAACGTGGGACACGGTTGATTACCGTTACATCGCCAACCCGGCCAGCCGCACGGCCGCCTTGCTGGCGGGGGACGTGGACGTGATCGACAAGGTGTCGCCCTCGGACGTGAAAAAACTCAGCGCCACCCCGAGTGTCAGCGTCTTTGCCTACCCCGGCTTGCGCGCGTTGCTGATTCAGCCGAGCTTCCGTGCGGGGCCCAACGAGTTTATTCGCAACAATGCGGGCCAGCCGCTGGCGCAAAATCCGCTGCGTGATGTGCGGGTCCGCCAGGCGCTGTCGCTGGCGATCAACCGCAAGGCAATCGCTGAGCGCATCTTGCAAAACACCGTGACCCCGGCCAACCAGTGGATGCCGGCCAACACCTTCGGCTATAACCCGGCGGTCACAGACATCGCCAATGACCCGGCGCAGGCAAAAAAACTGCTGGCCGAGGCGGGCTACCCCGACGGCTTCCAGCTGACCGTGCACGTGCCGGGTGATCGCTACCCGCTGGCCCCGGAAACGCTGCAAGCCGTGGCGCAGTTCTGGGCGCGCATCGGGGTCAAGGTTGATCTGCAAGTGGTGCCGTGGTCGGTATATGCCAGCCGCGCCAACAAAAACGAGTACGCGGTCACGGTGATCGCCTGGGGCAACGGCACCGGCGAGGCCAGTTACGGGCTGGCCAACGTGCTGGCCACGGCCGACGCCAACAAAGGCCTGGGCTCATCGAACTGGGGGCGCTACAGCAACCCGCTGGTGGATCAGGCGTTGCAACAGGCCTCGGCCGAGTTTGACGACAGCAAGCGCGAGGCCATTTTGCGCGAGTCAGTCAAACTGGTGACCGACGACGTGGGCGTGTTGCCGCTGTTTCATTACCAGAACATCTGGGCGGCGCGTAAAGGGCTGCGGGTCGAGCCATGGCTCAGTGACCGGACCACGGCGATGATGGTCACCGAGGAAAAAAAGTAATGGCGCACATGCATATCACCCCGGCCGACGGCTTGCTCGATGAGCCCCGGCAGATTGTCCTGGAAGGCTTGGCAGCGGGCGCACGGGTAACCTTGACCAGTCAGACCGTGCGCGGCAACGGGCTGCTCTGGCGCAGTTCGGCGACGTTTATCGCCAACGCCCAGGGCCGGGTTGACCTGACGCAGGACGCGCCGGTGGCAGGCGATTACGCCGGCGTTTCGGCCATGGGCCTGTTGTGGAGTCAGCGGCCAGAGCAGGGGCGCAGCTCGGCGGTGTTTCCTGACGCCGTGCTGGAACCGTTGCTGACCCGCATCCAGCTGCAAGGCAGCGACCTGGAACACACCCTGATCCAGCGCCTTGCCGCCCCCGGCGTGACGCGCCGCGAGATCCGCGAGGATGGCCTGGTCGGCACCTTGTTTGAGCCCCCAGGCACAGGCCCGCACCCGGCCGTGATGGTGCTCAATGGTTCTGGCGGCGGGATCAACGAAGCCCGCGCCGCGCTGTATGCCTCACGTGGCTACAGCGCCTTGGCGCTGGGTTACTTCAAGGCGCCGGGCTTGTCGGATTACATCTCCAATACGCCGCTGGAGTACTTCCAGCAGGGTTTGGCCTGGATGCGCCGTGAACTGGCCCCGGCCCATGACTTTATCGCCCTCAGCGGACAGTCGCGCGGCGGTGAACTGGTGCTGTTGTTGGGCAGCCTGTTCCCGGACGCGGTGAGCGCTGTGATCGGTTACGTGCCCAGTGCGCTGGTGCATGGCGGGCAAGCTGCGGCAGACCCGGCCGTTGGCCGCGATGGCCCGGCCTGGCTGTTAAACGGGCAGCCTTTGATGCATCTGTGGAACCACAATCGGCATGCCTCATGGGCCGCCCGCGATGCCGGGCAGCGCAATGCTGTGTCGATGAATACAGCATTACAAGACGAAGAGGCTGTGGAGCGGGCACGGATCGCCGTTGAGCGCATCCGCGGGCCGGTGCTGTTGCTCACCGCAGGTGATGACGCTGCCTGGCCATCCAGCCATTTCGGGCAGATGGTCAGCCAGCGCCTTGCCCGGTTCGAACACCCGTGGCCGGTGGCGCAGCACGATTACCCGCAGGCCGGACACAGCATTTTGCTGCCGTACATTCCCGCCACCTACAGCGACGACGGCGAACCTTCAGCCAATGCCCGGGCCAATGAGCAATCGTGGCAGGCCGTCAGGGATTTTCTGCATAACGCCGTGGCGGCACGCCGGGCGCAATCCAAGGAGTTGCAATGAACAGTTCTGCCACACCCGATCTGCTGGATCGGTTGTTACTCACCGCCGGAGGCCCGGTGCAACAGTTGCGTCAGGCCAGGGGCAAAGTGGTCAGCGCCACGCAAGGCAGTTATGAGGCGTTGTTCGATGCCGACTTGCCCGGCAACCTCAGCCTGGAAGAGCGCTTGCTGGTGGCCTGGTATGCCTGCCGATTGACCCCGCATGCACCCTTGGCCGCGCATTACCGCGAACCGCTGCACCTGTTGGCGACCGACCCGCAAACCCTGGCAACTGTCGAGCAGGACGCATTGACCGAACTGCAATCGCCGCGCTTGCAGGCGGTGCTGGGCTTTACCCGCACGCTGGTACGCAACCCGGTCGAGGGTGATCGCGAGGCGCTCAATGCATTGCTGGCCGCAGGCCTTGAGACTATCGATGTGGTCACGCTGGGGCAGTTGATTGCTTTTATTTCCTACCAAGTGCGCCTGGCTGCGGGCCTTAGCGCACTGCAAGCACTGGAGCCTGCGCAATGAGCGAGTCACTGGATATTCAAGGCTTCACCAACCGCACCTTGGGCTGGAAGGCCTGGCTGCCGACTCTTGATCCGGCGCACGCCAGCCCCGCGCAGCAGGCGGTGCTGGAAGAGAGTCACCCTCAGGCGAAAGTGTCGCAGTACTACCTGACGCTCATCCACCAGCCTGAGGTGCTGCGTCAGCGTTCGTTGGCCTTCAACGCGATCATGTATGCGCCGGGCGGTTTGTCCCGTGCCGAGCGCGAACTGGCCAGCGCAGTGGTGTCGCGAATTAACCAGTGTGTGTTTTGCGCTTCGGTGCATGCCCAACGGTTCGAACAACTGGCCAAGCGCAACGACGCCATCGCCCAGGTGTTTGCTGACCCGCACACGGCGGGCACCACGCCACGGGAGCAGGCGATTGTGCAGTTCGCCATTGACTTGACCCTGACTCCCGGTGACTTACCGCCCGAGCGGCTCTTGGCTTTGCGCGAACAGGGCCTTAATGACGCTGAAATACTCGACTTGATCCACGCCATCGCCATTTTTGCCTGGGCCAATCGTTTGATGCTCAACCTGGGCGAACCGGTCTGGCCTTAATTGATCATTGGTTAGACCGTTTATTTCTTTCAGGTCTTTAGATATTCCTAGAATGAATATCTAAAGCGTCGGTATCGCTGTAGCAGCAGACAGGTTATGCAGTTGCAACAAGTATTTACCTGCAATGGCAGCGTTAAAGGCTGTATTGCTTGGGTAAACAGGGGGTGCAACGGCTATTTCTGCTGCTCGGCCGTCACCTTGCGTGAGCCTCGGGGCGCTCTAAAATCGAACCCAGAATTTCTACATGACTGTCGATTACGGAGTTTCGAACATGATGAACGCCATGCAAATGCCAATGAACACCTCCATGCCAATGATGCCGATGATGGGCATGCCGATGATGATGGCCACCATGAAGTGCGAAATGACCGACAAGGGCATGAAGTGCACCATGAAGCCAGTTGCGGGCATGGATATGGCGATGTTCAAAAACAACGCTGAAATGATGGCGATGATGATGAACTGCGGCATGCCGATGATGATGCAGTGCGCCAACATGTCGATGATGTGCATGTCTGAAGACGGCATGGCGATGATGAACAGCATGTCGAGCATGAACATGCCGATGATGATGCCAATGGGCATGCCGATGCCGATGATGAAATGCGTCATGGAATGCAAAATGGAAGCAGATGGCATGACCTGCATGATGATGCCGATACCCGGCATGAGCATGGACATGATGAGCAACTGCTGCATGCTGATGATGAAAATGATGAACGACTGGGCCATGCCGATGATGATGAGCTGCAATGGCATGCCAATGATGTGCTGCACCTGCTAACCCACCCGTAGTCGCTGACGAGGAACGAGGCTGCGACGGGCTGCGCAGCGGCCCGCTTGACGGTTGCGGCCCGCTGACGGTCCTTCGGCCCGTATCGCAGCCTGCGGCAGCGACTACAGCATTTAATCCAGGCGTTCGGGGTAGGTGATCACCAGAAACGCCACGGCTTCGCTGTCCGCCGGGTTGCGATAGCGGTGGGGCTGGTCGGCATAGAACAGGATCGAGTCCCCGGTCGAGAGTAAATAACGTTCTTCGTTAACGCTGACTTCCACCACCCCCTGGGCCACCACCAGGTTCTCCTGAATGCCGGGGCCATGGCCCTCGGACACTTCTTCGCCTAACGGCTTGAGTCGAATCTCGTAAAACTCGGACTGGCGCGCCCTGTCGTAGGGGAACAACGCCCGGCTGGTGAACGCACCACTGGCACTGACCAGTCGCTTGCTGTATTGCGCCGGCAGCAGCTCGACCCCTTCAAACGCGCGGTTTTCCAGAAACGCGGCCACCGAAACTTTCAGCCCCTTGGCAATTTTGCACAGCACCTTGATCGACGGCACGCTGCGCCCGGACTCAATCTGCGCCAGCATCGCCCGACTCACCCCGCTGGCGCGGGCCAGTGCATCCAGTGACAAATAGCGTTTGCTGCGCAGGCGTTGCAGGTTGAGGGCGACGCATTGGCCAATGGCGTCATCGTCGCCGTTGTTACAGTCTTTGGCGGGGGCAGGGAGTTCAGGCAGATCGGGAACGGTGTGCAGGTAATTCATCCACGTTACGCCCGGCGGTTGTCGCTGGACGAACTCACCGGCGGGGCAAAAAACACGGCGATCCCGGCTCGTGCTGCGTACGCAGTCCACATCAGCTCAGCCGCCGCACGTGCCTGACGGCGTTTTCGGTAAAGGGCGAAATCAATGACATTGGCAGATACGGACATGGTCAGATCCTTGGGCAGTGGCAACTCAATGGCTCCACAGTAATCCGTTGTTCTTATTTCTATAAATACTGAATTTTCATTTGTTAATTCGATTTTGGACTTAGCGTGTCCACCCTGTTCAGGCAAAAAAACCTCTGCAGGAGCGAGCTTGCCTCGCGATCTTTTGATCTTTTAAAAGATCGCAAGACAAGATGAGTTTTTACCTAAGCTAATTCTAAAAAGGTATTGGATGGTGATTTTTAAGATCGTTTAGCTTTAATGAAACGCAGGGCAGTTGCATCGTCCGCGATCTTCATTGATTCACATGGGAGTGAAGCATGCCGCATACAAGGGATATCACCGCCTTGCCAGTCCTCGACTTGTCGCTGCTTGAAGGCACTGTGGCGCAGCGTCAGGGCTTTTTTGAAGAGTTGCGTAACGCGGCACGGGACGTTGGCTTTTTCTATTTGACCGGGCACGGCATCGACAGCGAGTTGTTGAGCCAGGTGCAACAGCATTCACGGCAATTCTTCGCCTTGCCCGACGCCGATAAAGCGGCCGTCGGGATGATCAACTCCCCCCACTTTCGCGGCTACAACCGCGCCGCTTCCGAGATCACCCGTGGCAAGCCTGACCTACGCGAGCAGTTTGACCTTGGCGCTGAGCGGGCGGTGCTGCCCACTGACCCGAACAGCCCGTTTTGGGCTCGTCTGCAAGGCCCCAACCAGTGGCCCGAAGCGCTGCCCGAGCTGAAACCTTTGCTGCTGGAATGGCAGCAGGCGATGACCGCCATGTCCTTGCGTTTGTTGCGCGCGTTTGCCCAAGCGCTGTCGCTGCCTGAGCACGCCTTTGATCAGTTGTACGGCGACACACCCAATGAACACATCAAGTTGATTCGCTATCCGGGCCAGGCAGCAGATGCCAGCAACCAGGGGGTTGGCGCACACAAGGATTCAGGTTTTCTGAGTTTTCTGTTGCAGGACCAGCAGGCGGGTTTGCAAGTCGAGGTTGAAGAGGGGCGCTGGATTGACGCACTGCCGCGCGACAACACCCTGGTGGTGAACATTGGCGAGTTGCTCGAACTGGCGACTAATGGCTATCTGCGCGCCACCGTGCACCGTGTGGTGTCACCGGCCCAGGGCAGCGAGCGTTTGTCGATCGCGTTCTTCTTGGGTGCCCGACTGGATGCCGTGGTGCCGCTGTATCCATTGCCTGCGGCGCTGTTGCGCGAGGCCCGCGGGCCTGCCAGCGATCCGGACAACCCGTTGTTTCGGGATGTGGGCTGGAACTACCTCAAGGGTCGCCTGCGTTCGCACCCCGATGTCGCACAGCGTTATTACGCCGATGCACTGATTCCCGACGCGCTGAGCGCTTGAGTCCCTCACCCGATCAAGGATTTTGACCATGTTCAAGCAAACAGGATTGACCCTGGCGGTGCTCGGCGGCTTGCTGACGTCTTACGATGCATTGGCGCTGGAAACCCTGCGGATAGCGGCAGACCCGGTGCCCCATGCGCAGATTCTGGAATACGTGCGCAAGATCGACCCGGAACTGAAGATCAAGGTGATCGAGCTCACCAGCGGCATCAACGCCAATGAGCTGCTGGCCCACGGTGATGTCGATGCCAACTACACCCAGCACCTGCCCTATTTAAAGTCGCAGGAACAGGCTTTGGGGCAAAAATTTGCCGTGGCCGCGACCGTGCATATCGAGCCGCTGGGCATTTATTCCCAACGCCATAAAAGCTTCGCCGATGTGCCGGTCAAGGGCACCGTCGCCGTGCCCAATAACGTGACCAACCTCAGCCGTGCCTTATATCTGCTGCAAGACAACGGCCTGATCAAGCTCAAGCCTGGCTTCAACGACCCCGCCGCTGAGCAGGCAACCCCCAAGGACATCGCTGAAAACCCCAAACAACTGAAAATCCTCGAAGTGGAGTCGGCGCAGATCCCACGGGCGCTGGGCGACCTTGATCTGGCGGTGATCAATGGCAACTACGCGCTGGAAGCCGGGCTGGTGCCGGCCAAGGACGCCTTGGGGCTCGAAAAGGTCGAGCACAACCCTTACGCCAATATTCTGGTGACCACCCCCAAGTTGCTGGATGACCCGCGCATCAAGCGCCTGGCCAAGGACCTGACGTCGCCCGAGGTGGCTAAGTTTATTACCGATTCCTACACCGGCTCGGTGTTGCCCGTGACCCAGGTGGGTGCCCAACCATGATCAGCATCGAGCAGTTGAGCAAGACGTACATACCGGGGCAGGCGCCTTCACTGGATCAAGTGTCATTGAGCATTCCAGACGGTGCCATCTACGGGATTCTTGGGCGTAGCGGGGCGGGTAAATCGACGCTGCTGCGCTGTCTCAACCTGCTCGAACGGCCCAGTGCCGGGCGTATTGTGCTGGACGGCGCAGACCTGACAGCGTTGTCAGATCGTGAATTGCGCCTGCAACGGCAACGCATCGGCATGATCTTTCAGGGCTTCAACCTGCTGCACTCGCGTAATGTTTTTGACAACATCGCCGTGCCTCTGGAAATTGCCAAGGTCAGTAAAGCGCAGCGTCAGGCGCGGGTGCTGGAGTTGTTGGATCTGGTAGGCCTGAGCGACAAGGCGCTGGCGTTCCCGTCGCAGTTGTCCGGCGGGCAGAAACAGCGGGTGGGCATCGCCCGGGCCTTGGCCGCGCGGCCTGCCTACTTGCTTTCTGATGAAGCAACCAGCGCCCTCGACCCGGAAACCACAGCTTCGATTCTTGAACTGCTGCGCGATATCAATCGCCAGTTGGGGCTGACCATCGTTCTGATCACCCACGAGCTGGACGTGGTCAAGTCCATTTGTGACCACGCCGCGTCACTGGCCAATGGTCGTCTGGTCGAGGCGGGGCCGATTGCTCAGCTGTTGGCCAACCCCGACTCTGCACTCGGTCGCTCCTTGTTACCGGGCTACAGCACTGCGCTGGGCAGTGACGCGCAGGTACTGGAACTGAGCTTTTTTGACTCGCTGCTGGCCACGCCAGTGCTCAGCGAATTGACTCGCCAGCAGGGTTTAGCAGTGGACTTGCTGGCCCAAGGAGTTGAGTCGGTTGGCGGGCAAAACGTGGGCCGTTTGCGTGTGGCTTTGCGTCAGCCGGGCAGCGAACTGAAGTTGACCCAGGTCGTGGACTTTCTTAAACAGCGCGGCGTCAGGGTAGAACGCACATGAACCGAACCATCGATTGGAACGAGATTTTCCAACTGGTGTTCAATGCCACCGGAGAAACCCTGTACATGGTGCTGCTGGCGGGGCTGTTTACCCTGCTGATCGGCCTGCCTCTAGGGGTGTTGCTGTTTATCAGCCGCAGTGGCGGCATTTATCCGATGCCGCAATTGCATAAAAGCCTGGGCGGGCTGGTCAACCTTGGGCGTTCATTGCCGTTCGTGGTCATGCTCATCGCCTTGATCCCGCTGACCCGGCTTATTGTCGGCACCACGTTGGGCAGCACGGCGGCGGTGGTGCCCATCACCATTGGCGCCTTCCCGTTCTTTGCGCGAATTGTCGAAAACGCCCTGGACGAAGTCGACAAGGGCCGCATCGAAGCGATCCTCGCCATGGGCGGTGATCTGCGTGACGTGATCTTTAAAGTGCTGCTACCCGAAGCCTTGCCGGCGTTAGTGGCGGGCGTGACCTTGACCCTGGTCATGCTGATTGGCTTTTCATCCATGGCCGGGGTTATTGGCGGCGGAGGGCTGGGTGATTTGGCCATTCGCTACGGCTATCAACGCTTCAACAACCAGGTGATGGTGGTCACCGTCATCGTGCTGGTGGTTCTGGTACAGAGCGTGCAAAGCCTGGGCGACCGGATGGTGCGTTCGTTGGCGCATCGGCGTTGAGGTGTGGCGCCCGGTGAATGCAGGCAGTCCCCCCTCAAGCTGGCCTTGAGGGGGGAGCTGTTTAGAACTCCCAGCGCGTATTCAACATCACGTTGCGCGGGTCGCCGTAATAGGCCGTGTTGTAGAAGCCAATATTGGTGTAGTACTTCTTGTCAAACAGGTTGTTGACGTTGAGGGTCGTGGACAGGTGGTCGGTGACTTGGTAACGGGCCATCACGTCCACCAGCCAGTAGGCATCCTGTGAGAAGTCCTGATACTGGGCTTTGGTGCGGTTGTAGATGTTCTGCCAACTGCGGTTTTGCCATCGCGCACCGCCGCCCACGGTCAAGCGATCCAGGGGGCCCTTGAATCTGTAAGTGGTGTAGGCACTTAGTTGGTCCTGAGGCTCCCAGGTTGAAATTTTTTCACCCTGGCTGTCGCGGATGATTTTGTGGGTGTACCCCGCCTGGGCCTGCCAGCCCGGGGCCAATTCACCGGAAATTTCGGCCTCAAAGCCTTTCGCCTTGGCCTTGGTGCCAATCGAGGCGTACAGGATGGAAGGGTTGGTCGGATCGGCATTGTACTCGGCGTCGGGTTCAGCGCGGTTGTCTTCATGCACTTCAAAGTACGCCAGGCTGGTGTTCAACCGGCCACCATAGAACTCGCCCTTGATCCCCACTTCGTAGTTTTTGCCTTCGTCCGGTTCCAGGACTTTGTTCTGGCGGTCGCGGTTGTAGGTCTGTGGCATGAAAATATCGGTGTAGCTGGCATACGCGGTGAAGTTGTCGTTAAGGTCATACGTCACCCCCACATACGGCACGACTCTGCCGGTCTCGGTTGACTGATAATCGCCGGTGAGTTTGTAGTTGGCGATTCGGCTTCCCAGCAACAGCTTCAATTCATCGGTGAGGTTGAAACGCGCTGTGAAGTAGCTGGCGGTCTGCCGGGTCGTGGTGTCGTTGTACTGGGTGGGCGCGCCCCAGTCCGGTTCCGGAATGACGCCATCAAAGTTCCAGAAGTCGATGACTTTGTTGCCGTTTAAAAAGGTCGGATTGCCGTAATCCTTACCGGTCCAATGGGCGGTGGAGGCCGATGCGCCGATCACCAGTTCATGTTCACGCCCGCCCAGGCTGAAGGGGCCGCTGAAATACGCATCGGCGGCGTCGGTGCGGGTCTTGCCGGTGAACTTGTTGGCATACACCGTGGACAGCCCCGTGGCGGTGAAAGGCCCATCCATGACCGAGCCCAGCGGCGCGTCGTAACTGTTGACCTGATGCGTCAACTGGGCCTTGCCCACCCAGCCGTTGGCAAAGCTGTGCTCCAGTGTTGAAAACACGCTCTGGGTGGTCTGTTCCCAGCGGCTCCAGTTGGCACCGTTGTTGTACGAACGCTTGACGTCTATGCGATCGCCGTTGCGGTCGAACAGCGGGCGGCTACCTGACCAGCCCGAGGCGTGCGGGTCATTGTTCTGATAATCGAAGCCCACGGTGAGCAAGGTGTCATCTGTGAGGTCGGCTTCGAGCGTGCCGAAATACACGCCGGTCTTGCGTTCATAGCGTTCCATGAACGAGCGCTTGTCCTGGTACGCGGCCACAGCACGCCCGCGCACATTGCCGCTGTCGGTCAGTGGGCCACTGACGTCGATTTGCGAACGGTAGTTGTCCCAACTGCCGGCGCCAAGCTCGACACTGGCCTTGAAGTCGCGGGTGGGTTTTTTGCGGATCAGATTGATCGTCGCGCCAGGGGCGCCCGCACCGGTGAGCAGGCCGGTTGCGCCCTTGAGGATTTCCACCCGGTCATAAATGGCCATGTCGCTCAGGGTTTGCCCTGAGGAATAAGCCGAGTTGCGCAAGGTGGGAATGCCGTCGTACTGAAAGTTTTCCACCGAAAATCCGCGCGCGTAGTAGTTGGTGCGCTCGCTGTCGAACGTCGACACAGTGATGCCCGGCGTATGGCGCATCACATCGTCGATGGAGTTGAGGCCAAAGTCGTCCATGTGCTGGCGAGTGATCACGCTGATGGATTGCGGCGTCTCGCGGGGTGAGAGCACCAAACGGGTTGCTGTGGCGATGGTGCCGGGCGTGTAGGAACCGCTGCCCTCTGTGAGGGTGCCCAATTGGTTGGTCGTGACCTGGGTGGATTGCAATTCCAGCTGGCCGTTGCCTGCGAACGGTCTGGCGATAACCCGCAATCCTGCACCTTCGCTGACCGCTTGCAGGCCCAGCGGGGCGAGCAACTGCTCCAGGCCATCGGTGACGGAAAAGTGGCCGTTAAGGCCGTTGCTGTGGACGCCCGTGGTCAGTGATGAGTCCACCGCGATCATCACCCCGGCCTGTTGGCCAAAACTGCCTAGCACTTGGTCGAGGCTGGCGGGTGTAATGTTAAAGGCCAGGCTTTGCGCCTGCGCGCCGGCCGTTGCAGCGAAAGCCGTATGGCTGGCCGTGGAGAGGGTCAAACCCAGTAATACGGTGCGCAAGGCGCAGGCAAGGGGTGTAAGTCGGGTGTGCATAGTGACTGTCCATGTGTGAAAAGGGGCGGCGGTGCGCTGTTTTTCAGCGTCTTCCCTTAACCTGATGCACGAGATTGAAAAAACTGCCGCCTGCACTGAAAAAAAGCTGAATCAGGCTGCAACGACATTCGCCCAATAGCCGAAGACCCGCTGCACGCGAATCGGCAAGACCCGCGCGAGCAGATCGAGGCTGGCGTCCGGCCGGTCAATCGAGAACGAGCCGGAGACTTGCAAGGCAGCTACTGCCGGGTCACATCGCACGACGCCACGGCGATAGCGGTTGAGCTGGGCAATCACTTGCCCCAGCGGCATGCGTTCAGCGATCAAAAGGCCGCTGAGCCAGGCCGTTGAGGCCGCCGTGACACGGGTCGGTTCGTCATGAGCGTGGCTGTCGAAGGTCAGTTGCTGGCCTGTGTCAAGGCTGATCCGGTCACCGCGATTGAGCTCAACGGACGCGCTGCCGGCGAGTAATTGCACCTGCGTACCTCGTTGGCCCGGGAGGCCTTGGCTGATAATCAGCCGTGAGTGTCTGGCGGGTAGAACCCGGCCATGGGCGGTATTGAGCGTGACCGGCAGTGTGTCCGTTTGAGTAAGCAGCATCCGGCCCAGATTCAGCGTCAGGTCTAGGCCCGAGGCGCTGGTTTGAGTGTCGAGCGCTGTGTGGGTGTCCAAGGTAAGCCCGACGCCATCGGCCAAGGAGACAGTGCGGCGTTCGCCGGTAGCGGTGCGGTAGTTACTGAACAACTCTGGCAGCAACACTCGCTCACGCACACTCACGCCAGTGGCCAGCACCACACCGAGCCCGGCAAAGCCTTTGAGCAGGCCCCGTCGGGTGCTGGTATGGCGAGCCTGGAGCAAGCGGCGGACGCTTTGCGGAGCAATCAACTGCGCACTCTCGCGCACATCACGATTGAGCCCGGTGAGCCGCTGCCAGGCCATTTCATGCGCCGCCGATTGCTTGCGCCAATGATCGCACGCCTGCCGCTCGCTTTCGGTAAACACGCCTGATTGCAGGGTGACCATCCACAGCATGGCCTGTTCAACGATGTCTTGATCAAGAGCGTGCGCGTTGGCCGCGTCGAAGCGTTTCACGCGGCGTAGACGGCGCAATAGCAGTGGCGGTAAGCCTTGAGCATGGTTTTTTGCACGACATTGACGGTGAGGTCCATGCGCTCGGCGATCTGCGGGTAGGTCAGGCCGTCCAGTTGCGACAGCAGGAAAACCTCTCGCACCTTGCTGCCGAGCCCATCCAGCACCTGGCCCACAGCATCCAGTGCTTCGAGGACCAGCAAACGTGCTTCGGGGGAGGGCATGTAGTCTGGCTCCAGCGCGGCCAGCGTCTCTTGATAAGCCCGCTCCAACGCCTGACGCCGAAAATATTGGCCGCACAAGCGGCTGGCAATAGTCGTCAGGTATGCTCGGGGCTCGCGTAACGAGGGTTGTGCGTCGCTGCGCAGCATGCGTACAAAGGTGTCTTGCGCCAGATCAAGCGCCTGCTCTTGGTTGCCCAGTTTGCGCCGTAATAACTGCACCACCCAGTCATGATGCTGGACGTACAATTCGCCTACGACGCTGCGTGTGGAGGAGGATGGATGCATGGAGAGCAATTCCAGAGCGGACACTGACAAGGATCGCAATGATAGCGCTTCTCATTAACGCATGTCGAAAATGTTTCGTACGCCTGTCGGCATCCGCCGCAGTGCCTTGTTGTATGTGCAGGTATGATCGGCCCGGTACATGCGGCTGTTCGTTAACCTGACCAGATGGATCGAATCGTGATTGAGCGTCGTCAATTCAGTGCAGGCCTGAAAGGCAAGAACCTGCGCTATCTAAGCGAAAACCCGGGTCTGGACCGGCCAACGGTGTGCGTGGGTTTTATCCTGCTTGAGCACTTTTCTTTGCCAGCGTTTACCCAGGCGCTGGATGCCCTGATCACCGCCAACTTGTTGCGCCCAGGGTTGTTTGCCACCCAGACTTTCGGCCTGGTGCAAGGCGAGGTGGTCAGTGACCTGGGGCTGGTGATCCGGCCTGATTCGCAGCTAGATGTGGCGCAGCTCAACGCGCTGGATGTGCTGGTGGTGTGCGGCGGCTACCGCACTGAACTGAACAGCGATGAGGCGTTTACCCACGTGCTTAAAACCGCCGCGCAACAGGGCATCACCTTGGCCGGTTTATGGAATGGCGCCTGGTTTCTCGGCAGTGCGGGGTTGCTGGAGGGCTATCGGTGTGCGATTCACCCTGAGCATCGTCCGGCGTTAGCCGAAGTGTCCAAGACGGCGCATGTGACCAGCGAGCCTTTTGTGATTGACCGCGACCGGCTCACGGCGTCCAGCCCTTCAGGGGCGATTCAGATGGCCCTTGCGTGGATCAAAAGCTTGCATGACAAAGCGCTGGTCGAAGGGGTCGAGGACATTCTGGCGTTTGAAGAGTCGCGTTACCGACGTATCAAACCCACAGAGAAAATCAGCGTCAGCGCGCCCTTGCGTGAAGTCTTGAAACTGATGGATGCCAACCTTGAAGAGCCGCTGGAGCTGGAGCAGTTGGCAGTGTACGCGGGGCGCTCGCGTCGCCAGCTTGAGCGGTTGTTCAAGGAACAGCTGGGCACCACGCCACAGCGTTATTACATGGAACTGCGCATTACCGAAGCGCGCCGCTTGTTGCAGCACACCGAACTCTCCCAGGTTGATGTGCTGGTGGCGTGCGGATTTGTCTCGCCCAGTCATTTCAGCAAATGCTACAGCGCCTACTTTGGCTATCGGCCGTCCAAGGAGAAGCGGCTGGTCAAGTAAGTACCGGCCTTACGTCAGTTAAATAAAAAGGTCTTGGTTTCAAGATGTAACCCAAATTAGAATCAGTCTCATTTACTGCATCCCTTGCCAGAGACTCTAGAGATGATTGAAGTTGCACCGACCACTGAACAGACCTTGCATGCGCTGTATCGTGATCACAACGGTTGGTTGCAAAACTGGCTCAAGCGTCGTCTGGGCAATGCCTGGGATGCCGCAGACTTGAGTCAGGATACTTTTTTGCGCGTGCTTGCAAGTGCCCAGCCGTTGGCAGAGGTGCATGAGCCGCGGGCCTATCTGTTGACGGTTGGCAAGCGCCTGTTGAGTAACTTTTACGCCCGGCGCAGCCTCGAACAGGCTTATTTGCAAGCGTTGGCGCAGTTGCCCGAAGAGAGCATGCCTTCGCCTGAGCAGCGTTGGCTATTGCTAGAAACCCTGCAAGCGCTGGATGAGTTGCTCGATGGCATGGCGGGCGTGGTACGTCGGGCTTTTTTATGGAGCCAACTGGAAGGGCTTGGCTATCGGGAAATTGCCGAACGGCTAAAAGTCTCTGAGCGTACCGTCAAGCGCTACATGGCGCAGGCCTATGAGCACTGTTTGATCGCAGAGTCTTGAACAGCGCTCTGAAAGGCCCCCTGCCGCGCGATATAGCCAGGGCGGCGGCCCAATGGCTGGCGTTGATCGAGTCGGGGGCGGCCACCGATGCAGATCATCAGCGTCTGCAACAGTGGCGTGACCGTGACCCGGCGCACGAGACGGCGTGGCAAAAACTGCAACTTTTTCGTGAGCGCTTTTCAGCGGTGCCCTCTACTTTGGCGATGGCCACCCTGGATCGTCCACGTCCGGAACGTCGTGCAGTTCTCAAACAGGTCGCAGGTGTAACGGTGCTGTTGCCCGCGGCTTTGTGGCTGAGCCGGCAAATGCCCCTGGATGCGTGGCGGGCTGATTTGCAAACGTCGACAGGTGAGCACAAGCGCATCAGGCTGTTTGATGGCAGCACCTTGCAGTTGAACACGGACAGCGCAGTGAATGTTGACATGAGCACTCGTCAGTTGACGCTGGTTCGTGGCGAGATAGCGCTGAACGTATCGGGGCGCGCGGGTTTGAGCATTCAAGTGCCTTTTGGCCGGATTACGCTTGATCGTGGAGAAGTGTGTGTGCGCTTGGACAGCGCCAGGTGCCAAGTTTCGGCTGTCAGTGCCCGCGTGCAGTTGCAGCCCTTGCACGGCGCCGAACTACTGTTGCTTGAAGGACAGCAAGTGACATTGTCGGCCACGGGGCCCGGAGCAGTGTCTGCATTCGATCCGCGCCTGCCAGGCTGGCGGCAGCGCGTTCTGATGGCGCAAGACCAAAAGCTGGGGGACTTCTTGCGCGAACTGAGCCGCTATAGACCTGGAATTTTGCGTTGGGAGCCCGAACTCGAAACGCTAAGGGTTACTGGAAGTTTTGGTCTGGATGATACGGACAGGATTCTGTCTCTGCTTGCCACCAGCTTGCCGGTAGAAGTGCATATGCGCACTCGTTACTGGGTCACTCTGGCGCCGCGAAAAAACCTTGGTTGATCGCCACATAGGTTTTTTTTGGATGCGTTATGGCAAGCCTGTCCCTTTTTTTCATCTCGCCGGTCATTAGAGGCAAGTGAATAAATAAGAGAGTCTTGTTCCATGCCTGCAGTCCCATCCTTGCGCTTGCGCCCGTTAATGCGAGTCAGTTTTCTGCTGGTACTCTGTTCCAGCCCGGGGTTTGTTTCATCCAGTTGGGCCGAAACTGGCGAGCGCCGGACGTATCAGGTGCCGGCAGATAATCTGGGGGCTGCGTTGACACGGTTTGCCGGGTTGGCCGGAGTCAATCTTTCTTTGGACCCGCAACTGGTCAGCGGGCGCACCAGCACCGGATTGTCCGGTGAATACGCGGTGGAAGAGGGCTTCGCTCGCCTATTGCAGGGTTCGGGCTTGCAGTTGCTCAAAGCCGGTACTCATGACTACACCCTGGTGCCTGTCAGCGACAGCCTGCAATTGCCCAGTACATCGATTGTCGGTGCTGAAGGCTCGACGGTTGCACACGTTTACGCCGGAGGGCAGGTCGCACGCCGCGGTGCACAAGGTTTGCTCGGTTCGCGGGACTTTATGGACACACCATTCAGCATGACCAGCTACACCGATGTGGCTGTCAAGAATCAACAGGCACGCACCTTGGGCGACATGATTGCCAGTGACCCCTCTGTGCGCGCCACGAACCCGGCAGGCGGCCGTTTTGAACAGTTCACCATTCGTGGCTTCAGCCTGCTCAACAGTGACGTGTCCTATAACGGTCTGTATGGCGTACTGCCGACTTATACCATTGATATGCAAATGGCTGAGCGCGTCGATATCCTCAAGGGCCCAAGCCAGCTCATCAATGGCATCTCGCCGCGTGGCGCGGTGGGAGGCGGTATCAATATTGTCCCCAAGCGCGCGACCGATACCCCAATCACTGAATTCACCGGTAGTTTCGCTTCCGGCAGTCAGTTGGGCGGTGCAGTGGACATAGGGCGCCGCTTTGGTGATGAAAACCAGTTTGGTATCCGTTTCAATGGCGTTAAACAGTCGGGTGATACCGGTTGGGATCATCAGCGTGTCGATCGTGAAATGGCTGTGCTGGGCCTGGACTTTCACGGTGAGCGGCTTCGTCTCTCGAGCGATATCGGGCACACCGAGCGCATTACAGACGCTCCTCAGGAGCGTGTCTTGGTTGGCCGCAAGGCAAAAGTGCCGAAAGCCGACGATATACGACACAACTACGCCGAACCTTGGAGCCGGGCGCATACCAAAGACACGTTCGGTACGGTTAACGGCGAATTTGATATCAATGAATCGCTAATGCTCTACGGCGGTGTCGGCGCTCGTACAAGCAACCACGACTTCCTTCGTCACGCGGTGCCGGTAGTCAATGATGCAGGCGATTTTAGCGTGGTGCCGCGCAGTTTCACCCGTGACGAAAATGTGCGTACGGCCACCGCCGGTGTGCGTAATTGGTTTCACACGGGGGCGGTCAGCCATGAGGTCAATTTAGCTGCCAGTCATTTCTACATGGATTTCACCAACGGTGGCGCCCGCTATGCGGCCGCGCCCAGCAATATCTACAATCCTGTCGTTACACCCGCCCCCGGCACGCCGGTACGCATGGACCCCAAGGCCTACACCGAAAATCGCTTCAGCAGTGTCGCGTTGTCCGACACACTCGGCTTTTATGATGATCGTTTGCTGCTGACCCTGGGGGCACGCTGGCAGCGCGTGCAAGTGGATGACTGGAGTAACGGGGTCAAAGGCGACACGGCCTATGACGAATCCAAAGTCTCGCCTTCAGGTGGGATCTTGTTCAAGGTGACAGAAGAACTGTCGCTGTATGCCAACTACATGGAAGGCATGAGCCAAGGCAAGATTGCCCCCTCCACCTCGGTCAATGACGATGAAATATTCCCGCCATTTGTCAGCAGGCAGATCGAGGCTGGTGCCAAGTACGACTTGGGTTCTATGGCCTTCACGGCCAGCGTGTTCCGGATCAAGCAACCCGCTTACGAGACCAACAGTACAAGCCTGGTATTCGGGCCCAATGGCAAACGCCAGAACAACGGCGTGGAATTAAGCCTGTTTGGCGAACCGCTAGAAGGCGTTCGCGTGCTGGGCGGGGTGATGTACATCGACAGCAAGTTAACCGGGACGGTCAACGGTGCCTATGACGGCAACCGTGCGCCAGCGACTCCGCAATACAACGTTAATCTGGGTGTCGAGTGGGATGTGCCAGCTGTTCAGGGCCTGACCCTGACCGGGCGTGGGATCTACACCAGCTCACAGTATCTGAATCAGGCCAACACCCAGAAAATCGATCCATGGGAGCGTTTTGATGTAGGAGCACGTTATGCCTTCAAGCTCGACGACAAGATCATTACCCTGCGTGCCACGGTCGAAAACGTCATGGATAAGCGATTCTGGAGTTCAGCCGGTGCTCCGGATGACAGTGAGCCAGGATTGACGCTCTCTACACCGAGAACGTATTTGTTGTCGGCCACGTTAGGCTTCTAGGTATTGACCTGAGAGACCCATTCATTTGATATTTTTGCCGGGTTCAGCAGCGGTTCGTAATGGCTGTGCTATACACAGTGGTCAGAAATTTAGAACTTGCAGTCAGGAAGACGAAAGCGATGACACTGAGGCTAGTTGCGGCTAAGCAGATGTTCAGAATGATGTGCATTGCCTGGCCTTTAATGGGCGTTTACACGACGGCAAATGCCGACGATTCTCAGGGCAAATCCAGTACTGATAAAGATGAGTGGCTGGTGTTGGTAAGCCCTTTTGTCTGGGCTCCGGCCATGAATGGTCAGGTGGCGTTGGGCGGGGTTGATGCCAAGGCGGATGTCGGCTTTCGCGAGATTTTCAATAATCTCAACCGGGTCTTTATGGGCAACCTGGAAGTCACCAACCGCAAACTGGGTTTTTACCTGGACGGGGTCTACGCCAAGACCAGCCAGTCTGAGCGGGCCTACGGCCAGAAAATCGGCCTGGACATCACCCAGAGCACCCTGGCTGGGGGCGTGTATTACCGGGTGTATGAATACGCTTTGGGCGGTAACAACGTGTTTGGCGAGCCACGTAGCTGGCGGGTCGAGCCCACGGCAGGGCTGCGCTGGACCAAGCTGTCGACCAAGGTCGAGATCGACCCTGCGGGCTACAGCACCAAGAAAAAATCCGAGTGGACCGACCCGTTTGTAGGGCTGCGCATGCAGGCCGATCTGACCGATCGCTGGACGCTGTCTGGCGCGGCGGACACCGGCGGGTTTGATACCTCATCGAAAAAAACCTACAACGCCCAGGCTTACCTCGGCTACCGCCTGTACCTGTTCGAAAACCCGACGATTGTGCGGGTCGGTTATCGGGTGCTGGCGCAGGAATACAAAAGCCGGGATTTTACCGGCAACACCTTTAAATACGATGTGACTCAGCGCGGCCCGGTGTTGGGCTTGTCCATGCGTTTCTAATCTGTTTTTGCAAGGATCAACGGAATGAAAAAGCCTGTTCTCAAAGCGCTGGTACTGGCGGTATCAGGGTTTGTTTTATCACTGCCATTGGCGCAGGCGTGCACCCGGCTGGTGTACCTGGGCGACGATCACAGCGTGATCACGGCCCGTTCCATGGACTGGAAAACTGACGTCGCGACCAATCTGTGGGTGTTTCCCAAGGGCATGCAGCGCACGGGTGAAGTCGGGCCTTCGTCCGTCAAGTGGACCTCCAAGTACGGCAGCCTGATTGCCAGCGGTTACGACATTTCCACCACCGACGGGGTCAATGAAGCGGGCCTCGCGGCCAACGTCTTGTGGCTGGTGGAGTCGGAGTATCCGCCGTTCAACAAGGACAAACCCGGCTTGAGCATTGCTGCTTGGGCGCAATACGTTCTGGACAACTTCAGCACCGTGGCCGAGGCCGTTGAAGTGCTCAAAACCGAGCCATTCAATGTGGTGACTGCGCAAGTGCCGGGCGAAAGCCGACTGGCCACCCTGCACCTGTCGATGTCTGATGCCTCGGGCGACAGTGCGATCATTGAATACATCGACGGCAAGCAAGTGATTCATCACAGCCGCAAGTACCAGGTGATGACCAACTCCCCGGCATTCGAGGCCCAGTTGGCGATGAACGCCTACTGGCAAGCCATTGGCGGCACGGTCATGCTGCCCGGCACCAACCGGTCTGCGGACCGATTTGCCCGTGCGTCGTTTTACGTGAACGCGGTGCCCAAGGATCAAGATGCGCGTTTGTCATTGGCCAGCGTGTTTAGCGTGATCCGCAACGTGTCGGTGCCTTACGGCATCACCACCCCCGGCGAGCCGAATATCTCCTCGACCCGTTGGCGCTCGGTTATCGACCACAAGCAGGGGCTGTACTTTTTTGAGTCGGCTGTCACCCCGAATACATTCTGGGTGGACCTGAAAAAACTGGATCTGTCCCAGGCCACCGGCAAGGTCAAAAAGCTCGATCTGGGGCCGAATCAGAGCAACATCTTCTCCGGCGAAGTGTCGGGCCGCTTTGAAGTTGCAGCGCCGTTCAAGTTTGAAGGCGCTTGATAGAGGCTGTTTCTGCGAGGCCTGTCATTCACATTCACCGATCAGCAGTTGCCCGAATGCGCAGGCCGCCGGGGTTTTGGTGGTGGTGCTCCAGATAAGCCGGAAGTCCGCTTCGGGCAACGCTGGCAGACCGTAGTAGCCGTCAATCACGCGCATGCCGGGCTCCAGATCACCCAAGGGCAAAGCGGTCACGGCCAGCCCGGCCAGTACCGCTGCGCGCAAGCCTTGCTGGCTGGGTGAGGTGAACGCCACCCGCCATTGCACGCTGGAGTTTTGCAGCGCGTCGATGGCCACTTGCCGATGCACACAAGGCGCGGGGGCAAAGGCCAGCGGTAGCGGATTCTCCCCCGAGAACTCGAAGTCGTGCGCTGCCGCCCAGACAAAGTGAGTTTCACGTAAAACCGTGCCCCCCGGCGGGCTGCCCGGCAGTGCCAGCACCACGGCCAGATCGAGCTTGTCGGTGTCGACCTGCGCGCGCAGGTCAAGGTAAGGGCAAACCGTGACGTCCAGGCGCACGGCCGGGAATTGCCGGGTAAAGCGCGTCAGCAACGGCGGCAAACCGTCACCGATAAAGTTCTCGGGCAGGCCAAAGCGCACGGCACCTGACACCGAAGACGTGGCAAAACGGCGGATCAACGCGTCCTGTGCCTTGAGGATGCATTCGGCGTGGCGCAGAAAATCCTCGCCATCTTCGGTCAGCGTCAAACTGCGGGTGGTGCGGCTCAGCAGTTTGGTTGCGGCCTGTTCTTCGAGACGCCGGATCTGATGGCTGATGGCCGATTGGCTGATGTGCATTCGCTCTGCGGCTCGGGTGAAGCTGCCGGTTTCTTTGATGGCAATAAAGGCGCGCAACAGCGCCGGGTCGAAATCCATTTGGCCCACTCATGATAAAAGTTAATAAAACCTACGAAATTAAATCATTTTTGTCATTTTTTGATTGCTCGCAGAATGCGCGCGGTCGTCTGAAGACACCTCGGGTGATGCTGGCAGCAATACCTTATGGAGCCTTTGCCAGTACCCGTCCCTTTGATCTGGAAGATCGCAATGCTGTTCTCGCCCCAACAAAAAGATGCTTTTACCCTGGCTGCCGTGTGCATTGCAGTCCTGATGTTTGGCCTCGAAATATCCAGCGTACCGGCCATCCTGCCCACCCTCGAGGCAGAGCTGCACAGTAATTTCAGCTATTTGCAGTGGATCATGAATGCCTACACCATCGCCTGCACCATGGTGCTGATGGCCATCGGCACACTGGCGGATCGGTATGGGCGTAAACGTGTGTTTATGATCAGCCTGGTGCTGTTCGGCATCACCTCGTTGAGCTGCGGCCTGGCACCCGACAATGACGTGCTGATTGCCAGCCGTTTTCTGCAAGGCATGGCGGCAGGGGCGATGTTGATCTGCCAGGTGGCGGTGCTCTCCCACAGGTTTCAGACAGCGGCTGCTCGGGGTAAAGCCTTCAGCGCCTGGGGCATTGTTTTCGGCATTGGCCTGGGCTTTGGCCCGATCATTGGCGCGGGCATTGTCGCCGTGTCGAATTGGGAATGGGTGTTTCTAGTGCATGCGCCGATTGCCGTGCTCGCGCTGCTGCTGGTGATCGCCGGGGTCGACGAGTCCAAAGACCCGCAACGTCGGCGTCTGGATGTGCTGGGCATTACGTCGCTGTCATTTGCGGTGCTGGGGCTTTCGTGGTTTTTGACTCAAGGTGCGGTCACCGGGTTTGGCACTCGCGAGGCTCTGTTCAGCTTGCTCGCGGCGGTGCTGAGTTTTGCGGTGTTTGTAGGGGCGCAGCGCCGTCGCAGCGATGCGATGTTCGACTTTTCGGTTCTGCGTATTCGGCGTTTCTCGGGCGCGTTGATCGGCGCTGCGGCGATGAACTTCAGTTTTTGGCCTTTTATGATCTACCTGCCGTTGTACTTTCAAAACAGCCTGGGCTACAGCAGCGTGGGTACTGGCTTGGCCCTGTTGGCGTATACCTTGCCGACGTTGGTGGTGCCGCCATTTGGCGAACGTCTGGCGCTGCGCTACCGCGCCGAAAGGGTGATCCCCGTGGGTTTGTTCACCATCGGCCTGGGCTTTTTGTTAATGAAATGGGGCAGCAGCGTCGAGCAGGCCAGTTGGCTGACCATGCTGGCCGGTTGTGTACTGGCCGGGACCGGACTTGGCCTGACCAACACCCCGGTGACCAATACCACCACCGGTTCTGTACCCAGCGAGCGCTCAGGCATGGCCTCGGGCATCGACATCAGCGCACGCATGATCAGCCTCGCGGTGAACATCGCGTTGATGGGTTTTATCCTCGTGCAAGGCACGCTGTCTTCGCTGCGCGCCAGCGTCACCGGCCTGGTCAACGAAGAGCAATTGCGCGTGCTGGCGCAGACCATTTCAGCCGGTAGCGTCAATGGTGTGGGGCAGGGCGCGGCATTGGCCCACGGCTTCGGCTGGGTGATGGTGTATGGCGCGATGGCGGCATGGTTGTTGATGGCGGCCAGTTTGTGGGTATTTCGAGACCGTACTGTAGTCGCTGCCCAAGCTTGAGGCTGCGATGGGGAGCGAAGCGCCCCCAGACGGCGGTCCTGCGGCCCGCATCGCAGCCTTCGTACCTCGTCAGCGACTACAGAGAACTGCGTTAGAAATCCCAGCGCGTGGTCACCATGAAGTTGCGCGGTTCGCCGTACACCGCCGAGTTATAGAAGCCGATGTTGGTGAAGTAGTATTTGTCGAACAGGTTGTTGACGTTCACCGTAGCCGAGAGGTTTTTGCTGATCTGGTAACGTGTCATCAGGTCAACCACCCAGTAGTTAGGCTGTTCAAACTTCTCGTACTGGCCGTGCGGTGAGTTCCAGATGTTTTGCCACGCGGTGTTCTGCCAGCGTGCACCTCCACCCACGGTAAATTTGTCCAGCTGGCCTTGCAGTTTGTAGCTGGTGTACACCTTGAACTGGTCCTGCGGTTCGAAGGTGGAGATTTTCTCGCCGTTGTCGTCGCGCACGATCTTGTGGGTGTAGCCGCCTTGTACCTGCCAGCCAGGGCTCAGCTCGCCCGAGAGTTCAAACTCAAAGCCTTTGGTCCGGGCTTTGGTGCCGACGAACGCATAGTTGGAAGGGGTCGGCTTGAGGTTGTTGTAGGCATCATCGGGTACTGAACGGTTGCTTTCCTTGATTTCGAAGTAAGCCAGGCTGGCGTTCAGGCGGCCTTCAAGGAACTCGGCCTTGAGCCCCACTTCGTAGTTCTCGCCTTTGTCCGGATCAATCAGGCGATCATTTCGGTCGCGGTTGTAGTTTTCCTGCGGAATGAAAATATCGGTGTAGCTGGCGTACACGGAGTAGGTGTCATTCAGGTCGTAAATGGCCCCGACATAGGGAATGAAGCGCCCGGATTCGCGGTACGAGGGTGTGTTGCCGGTCATGTGGTAGTCCACCACGCGGCCACCGACCAGCACTTTCAAGTCATCAGTGACGTTGAAGCGGGTGGTCATGTAGGTGCCGGTCTGGCGAATCACGTCGTCGGTGTATTGACCAACAGGCCCCCAGGCCGGTTTTTCGGCGTGGCCGTCCCAGTTGTTGAAGTCCACCAGGTTGGTGCCCTGGTAGATGGGGTTCCAGTAGCCTTGACCCTTCCAGTGGGCCGAGCTGATCGAGCCGCCAAGGACCACTTCATGTTCGCGACCAAACAGCTGGAAGGGGCCGCTCACATACAGGTCGGCCGAGTTGCTGCGCGTGTTGCCCACGTAGCGTTGGGCATTGATCGGGGTGGTGCCGTCTTCATACGGGTAGTCACCCTGGATCGAGCCCATTTGTGCATCGTAGCCATTGAGCTTGTGGTCCAGTTGCAGCTTGGTCACCCAGCCTTCGCCCAGGTCATGTTCAAGCGTGGCGAACACGGTGCGGGTGTATTGCTTCCAGTTGCTCCAGTCGGTGCCGTTGTTGAACGAGCGTTTGAAGCTGTTGAGGTCGCCCTTGGCGTTGATCAGCGGGTAGCTGCCGGACCAGCTCGATCCCATCGGTTTGTTGTCCTGATAGTCGCCGCCCACGGTCAGTAGTGTGTCGGGCGTGAGGTCAAATTCGAGAATCCCGTAGAACACTGAGGTTTTGCGCGAGTAGTGGTCCTGGTACGAGTTTTTGTCCTGATAGGCCGCTACTGCGCGGCCACGTACGTTGCCGGTTTCGGTCAGGGGGCCGCTTACGTCCACTTCGCTGCGGTAGTCGTCCCACGAGCCTGCGCCGAGCGTGGCATGGCCTTTGAACTCGGAGGTGGGCTTTTTGCGCACCAGGTTAATAACCGCGCCCAACGAGCCGGCCCCGGTGAGCAGGCCGGTTGAGCCCTTGATCACTTCAATGCGGTCATAAATGGCCGTGTCGCTCAGGGTGTTGCCCGACGAATAGCCGACGTTGGTGGTGGCCGAAGGGATGCCGTCGTACTGGAAGTTGCTGATCGAGAACCCGCGTGCGTAGTAGTTGCTGCGGTCACTGTCATAGGCCGACACGGTGATGCCGGGGGTGTGACGCATCACGTCGTCGACGTTGTTGAGGCCGAAGTCGTCCATGTGCTGGCGGGTGACGACGGTGACTGTTTGCGGTGTTTCACGCGGTGTCAGCACCAACCGGGTGGCGGTGGCGATGGTGCCCGGCGTGTAGGACCCCGAGCCTTCGGTCACAGTACCCAGCAGGTTGGTGGTGACCGCTGTCGCGCCCAGCTCCAGTGCCGAACCGGTTTGCGGCACCGGCGCCAGCACCACGGCATTTTCGCCACTCGACTGGGCTTCAAGGCCGCTGCCGCTCAGCAACTGAGTCAAGGCCTGGCGGGTGGTCATGGTGCCGTTGACGCCCGGCGAGGTAATGCCTTGAGCCATGTCTGCGGAGTAGGCGATTTGCAGCCCGCTCTGGGTGCTCAGTTGGTCCAGCGCGTTGGCCAGCGGCTGGCGGGCAATCGCGAAACTGTGGGTGTCCAGCGCTGTATTGCTGACGGAGGTGGTTGCGGGCTCGACGGCCTGAACGTTGCTGTATGCGAGGAAAACAGCGAGCGCCAATGCGCTGCGTGCATAGGTGGTGTTGAGGGTAGGAAAGTACATGCGAGCCCCGAGTGAATAGGAAGTATTTGCAATAACAAACACCTTGACGGGTTGAGCGCACGAAAGCCGTAAAACTTTTTGAATTTTTTTTGCGCGGGGCCGCTTCTGCCTGCAATGAAGTGCATGGGGGTCTGCGATTGTTTAGTCAAAACCGATCCAAGCATCAGGAAAGCAGACTTTTACCCTCAATAGCACCGTGCCACCTTACGACGTTCATTCAGCCCGTAACAGGAGAGCAAGATCCATTCGAGTGATGTGCAATCACCCTTGAACAGTAGGAGATAACAATAATGATCAAAGCTCTGAAATTCGCAGTTCTGGCAACGGGGATCGTTACTGCCAGCCACGGCCTCGCGGCCGACCTCACCATCGTTTCGTTTGGCGGCGCCAACAAGGACGCCCAAGTAAAAGCCTTCTACAAGCCTTGGCAAAAGGCCGATGGCAGCAAGGTGATTTCCGGTGAATACAACGGGGAAATGGCCAAGGTCAAAGCCATGGTCGACACCGGCAGTGTGTCCTGGAACACCGTGGAGGTGGAGTCTGCCGAGCTGGCCCGCGGCTGCGACGAGGGCATGTTTGAAACCCTCGATCCGGCACAAATCGGCCTCGACCCCAAAGACTTCGTGCCAGGCGCCATCCAGCCGTGCGGCATCGGTTTTCTCGTCTACTCGACGGTCCTGGCCTACAACACCAAGAAGCTGAAAGAGGCGCCTACCGGCTGGCAGGACTTCTGGGATGTCGAGAAATTCCCGGGCAAGCGTGGCCTGCGCAAGCTGGCTAAATCGACCCTGGAGTTTGCCTTGATTGCTGACGGCGTTGCGCCTGCCGAGGTCTACACCACCTTGGCGACCAAGGCCGGTCAGGACCGTGCCTTTGCCAAACTGGACCAGATTAAACCGCACATCCAATGGTGGGAGGCCGGTGCCCAGCCGCCGCAGTTTTTGGCTGCCGGGGACGTGGTGATGAGTTCCGTCTACAACGGACGGCTCTCGGCCGAGCAAAAGAAAAAGTATGACCTGGACCTGGTCTGGAACGGCGGGCTCTACGAGTTCGATTCCTGGGCTATCCCCAAAGGCGCCAAGCATCAAGACAAGACCCGCGAGTTCATCGCTTTTACGTTAGAGCCTGAGCAGCAGAAAAACTTCGCCGAAAACATCGACTACGGCGCCGCCAACATGCGCGCCATGGACCTGCTCGACAAGGCCCGGATCGCCGAACTGCCCACCGCGCCTGCCAACCTGGCGCAGCAGATCCCGGTAGATGCGCTGTTCTGGGCCGATCACGGCGAGCAACTGGAACAGCGTTTCAACGCCTGGGCCTCGCGCTAACCTGAATGACACCGCCATGGTGGGTGTGCCATGGCGGTCGTCCTAATCGTATGCGGCTTTGTTTATCAGGATTCGTCAACTCGGCAATCACGAGCACTCAATACGAAGTCCGCACAGCTCCCAGTAAAGTCAGGCCGCGACAGTTTTTAATTCCCTGTGCTTTAGCCTAGGACAATTACCGTTCGCCCTCTTGTAGGACGCTTCCCAAAGTTACTCCTTGCGCCTTTTTAGCGTTGCGGGTGCCCTATCGGTTATCTAGTGTTGGTATGTCACTGCCTTTCAGCGACTCGGCTTTTGCAAGTGGTCATTACGCTATTGGCGTACTCGGAAACACTTAGACGAGGAGAAAACCATGAACCAGAAAATCCGGACCGGTGCGACCGCACCCAACCATCAAGATAGTCACAAAGTACTTTTCAGCCAGGAAGAGTTGCTGGTCTTGAGCGACGCGATCAAGAAGTCCAAGACACGTTTAACCGATAGCAAGGATGCGAGCTGCGCGTACCACCGTTGAGCTGACCCGAAAAAGCAAGAAAGTCCTTTCTTGCTTTTCCACTTCTTGGTTTTTGGGCAGTGAGCATTCAGTGCTCATCCAGCGAGGTTCACATGAGGACGATCTTTATTGGCCATCAAACGTGGCTTGTGGAACACAAAGGTACTCGAATCCTGATTGACCCGCTGTTGTGTGAGGACTTCGGTCTGGTTGACGAAAACCGGATCAAGATCTATCCGCCGCGTACTGTCGATGCCACCGCACTGTCTGATGTAGACCTGATTTTTCTTAGTCACGAACATTCCGATCATTTCGATATCCAGTCGCTGAATCAGTTACCACGCTCCGCCCGGTTCGTGGTGGGGGCGATTATTGTTGAACCGGTCAAGCAATGCATACGCGACCTCGGGTTCACCCTTATCCAAGTCAAAGACAACGAACCGATGCGGGTCGGTGACTTGATCCTGCGTTTCTACCCGGCGGATCCGAAGACCGCCTTTTGGGAAAGTCGGGTCACCCAGGTGCATATTGAGGAAGCCGAGCAGCCGGTCAGTGGTATTTTCATTGCCGTAGACGCCTTGGTATCCGAAGCGTTCAAGACCGATATCATCGAAGGACGACTGGCAGCGCCCAAGCTGGTGATCGTCTCAAACAACTCCAGGGTATCGCCTCCGGGAGCCTTCCAGTCTCTGGAAAATTGGGGCAAGAACGCGAGTGACAGCAACCGTAAGGTCGGTCCGCTGGGAATCGGTGTGCTAAGCGCAGTACTGACCAGCTACATGGACGACTTTCCGGTGCAACCGGAGAACATAGCCCTTTGCGGTGGCGGATTCATCAAGCGCTTGGGGGCGTTCGCCGCATTCCCCTTTTCCGACCAGCCGACATTGAGCCGGTTGGCCAATCGTCTCAGCCTGGACACCCATATTGTTGGCCTGCTACCCGGTGAAGCCTTTGCCCTGACACCTGATCCCGGGCCACAGGCGGTTATCGACTGGGTCCAGGTGGACAAGGTGCAGCATAACTTGCTGATCGAGGAGCTGGATCAGTTTATCGAAGCCCGCAAGACCGTCGAGGTTGTCGCATCAGTGCGCCCGGACGTGCAGGACGCCGAGGCATATATAGAGCTGCTGCGGCGTGCGCAAGCCGAGCTGCAGCGCTTGGCGAAAAGCCTGATGCTGTTTATCACCGGGCGCAAGGTGCTGGCGATGTCTCACCATAAGGGGCGCAAGCTGGGACCGAAAAGAATCGTTTTCAGTTTTGTCTCGCATGCCTTGGGTCGCCAGGACAGCTATGCGCTGAACCTGATCAGCGGCCAGTTCGAGGCTGAGGTTCACAACCAGCTAGAGTCGCTGGTTGCCCATTATCCCTTTGGTGTATGCCTACCCTTGGTTGACTTCATCGGTATGGCCGAGGGGGAATTACAGGTCTGGGACATCGTGGGTGTTTCGGTCCAGTCCTGGTTCGAGGGCGGCATTTTCGATGGTTTGATCCCCTTTTTCTACAGCTACTACGGCGAGAACGGCAGCCCTGAGCTATTGGCGAAAATCATCAGGCGCAGTATGCGCAACCTGGAGGTGTGCCCATGAAGCTGACAATGATCGGCCACGAAAGCTGGTCGCTGCAGGCTGGGAATACCCATGTGTTGATCGACCCGGTGCTGAGTCAAACCTTCGGTTCTGACCCCGGCCGTCAGTTCGCGATTGTCCCGGCGCGCAATGTCGATTTGCAGCGCATGCCAGCGGTGGATGGGATTGTCTTGACCTCCGAGCACTTGCAGCACTTCCACCCGGCGTCCTTGCGCCGCCTGTCGTTGGACTACGGGCATCTGCTCAATCGCAAAGTGGTCTATGTGCCGGAACTGTTTCCCGGCGCGGCCGAGGCAATAGTTCACGCCTGCGGTTATGAGGTGCAGCGTGTCGATATCCAGGCCGGTTTTGTCATCGACTCGCTGAGCTTGCGCTTCTACATGCCTTGCACGGAGGTCCTTTTCTGGGACAGCCGGGTAGCATCGCTACATATCGAGCATGGCGCCGATGCGGCGTTCATCCAGTCCGATACTCGCATCGCCGATGCTTACTTTACCGATGTCAATAGTGGAGCCGTTGCCTGGCCTCAGGTCATGGTGATGACCAATAATTTCCAGGGCAGCCGGGCGCAAGGGCCAATTGGCCTGGATAACTTGTTGCCGTTGCCTGATCAACGCTACACCCGGGTGTCCGGCTTGCGTTTGCTGGACGAAATCGTGCATAAGCCGATGCGCCGACTGAACCATGTGCCGACTTTGATCCTTGCGGGCAATGGCTATCGCGACCCATTTGGCAAGATGCATCACCCTTGGTCGAACCTCGAACTGGCGCAAATCTGCACCGAACTTTCGTTGTTACGGGCGGTACACGCACTGGCACCCGGTGAAAGCTTCGATGTCGCATCGGCACGACTTGGTGAGCCTGCAGACTGGATCCGCGCATGTGAGGAACAGGCAAGGTCTCGCCCGGTGAAAGGGCTGCGGCTACCGGTCTCGCTCGACACGCAAAAGTTCAAGTCCCATCTCGATGAAATGGCCAGGACCTGGCTGATTACCCGCTACGGCCAGGTGCTGATGACACAGAACAACTACCTGGGGCGCCCCATTGGCCAGTGCCGCGCGGTGCTGCAATTGACACGCGACGACGGCGTCGGCCAGCAATGGCTGCTGGACGTGTCCAGGGTCGAGTTCGTCGAGGTGCCGGACGAAGGCGTGGGGGCGATCAAGCGTTATCCCTTCGGCATCCGTGTCGACCATGCCGACTTCTGCCAGCTGCTTATTGGCGAGTTGCAGATATGGGAGCTGCTCAACCTGTCAGCCTCTCAGTGGTATGTCTGCGATCGATACGACAGCCCGCTGGCGTTTTGGCTCGAGTATTACAACGAGCAAGTCGACTACGGACGCGCCTTGCGCAGTTATGAAATGTCTCTGGCGACTGCGCTATGAATGAGCCAAAGGCCTTTGAGCATGTGTATCTGGAACGTCTCGACGTCGCTCAAGTACAGATGCGGAGGCAGGCGCTCGGAAAACTGCTGGCCGGGCGTTATCAGGTTCTGCGGGTACTCGGCCAGTCGGTGAAGTCCTTGGTCTGCTCCGGCCAGTGCGTCGTCTCGGGTGAGCAGGTAGTGATAAAGCGTTACTTCAACGAGGCGGCTTATGCCGCCGAAGCCAGCGGCTACTTGCTGTTTCGTTCGGGGCCGATCGCAGGTATGCGCTATCAGGATGCGCGGTATCAGGTGCTGGTGCTGGAGTTTCTTCAGGGCCGCTTGCCCAGTCCGAAGGACCTTCCTGAAGTGATCGCGGCCTACGCGGCGATGCATGCCACGGCCCTGACGAATATTCAGCGGGTCATAGGGCTGCGCAGTACACCTGAATCTCTCGATTCCTGCCTGTCTTCCCGCTGCCGTGTCCCCTCGTTCGACCTGCAGAGCATCAGCGTCGGTGACTGCAAGCCGGAGCATCTGCGTATTACCGCGGATGGCGTGCGCATCCTCGACCTGGAGACTCATTCCCTGCATCGCAGCGTGTGGTTCGACATCGTGTCCTTGAGCCGCTTCCTGGGAGTGGACCCGGAGTTCTCGTGGGATCTGGAGGAGTGGGTGGCCCATTACTGTGCATGCCGTGAGATTCCCGCCCACTATTACGATCTGCAGAAAATCCGCGACTGCCTGCAACGTGTACAGGCCTTGGGGCCTGGTCGGATGTATTACGAGCAGGCGCTGCCATGAGGTGGATGTACTGCTTTACACCGGCATTGTGCTATCGGATGGCCGCTCCCTCTGAAGGACGATCCTTTGCCGATGGTATTTTCGGCTTGGTCTTTAGCGTTGCGCCCTGGGCGGTCGGCGCTTATGTGCTGGTGTCGTTATTGCAATACAGCGTGCCGTTGTTGTTCATCTATAGGCTTAGCACTCTGGTGACGGCCCAGGGAAGTGCCGATGTCACGCTCCTGCTGTTCTTGGCCATCAGCGGTTTTTTGCTGGTGGTGAGCGAGCTCAATCTGGAACGCTACATCTCCTTGAGGTTATGCCGCGAGTTCGAGCGCCTTTTGGCGCGTAAAATGCACCTCCGGGTAGAGGTCTCGGTGCTGGAACGGGTAGTTTCGCGGGATTTCAGCATCATTCTCGACGGAATCGGTGCCTGCGTTAACCTGTTGGCGATTCCGGTTTTCCTGTTGCTTTCAATCCTGCTGGCGTTGTTGGTCTTTGGCCCCGCAGGGTTCTGGGCGGTTGCGGTGATCGGTGCATTCCTGCCGCTTTCCTATCTGTTGGCCAGGCTCTCGGACCATAATTACAAGCGGATCATGGACAGGGTGGCACAGCGTATCGAACAGTGTTCGGTATGGTTACGCGAAGGACCGTGGCTCAAGCAGTTCGCTGACCGCACAGCCTTGCAGAGTATTGAGCGGACGCTGGCGGGCGAACGCTTCCTGCGAAACGTGGATACGCTCCTGCGCGGTGCCGACAGCTATATCATCGGTTTCGGCCGCCTGATTCCTTTTGTCTTGCTGGGGCTGCTGGGCACCTCTGAATCGGCTATGGTCTGGGACGGGGCGATTTTCTGGCTGAGCATTCCGTTGCTGGCGGCGGTGCTCGCATTACCCCGTTCGTATGTGAGTTACAAGGCTGTCGGCCGCTCTCTGAAAGAGCTCAATGGCCTGTATCAGAATTCCTCCAGGCATTCGCTATTACCCCCAGTTGCAGCCGATAAGGCGTGCGGTTTGATCGCGTTCGATGCCGACTGGCCGATCTGGCCCGGGTCTCTGATCGAGCTGATTCCTGGCCCGCTGGAGAGCCAACGCGAAGATCTGCACGCGTTGCTGGGTGCTTTGCGGCTGAT
Organism: Pseudomonas sp. HY2-MNA-CIBAN-0224; assembly: GCF_040310285.1. Taxonomy (NCBI): domain Bacteria; kingdom Pseudomonadati; phylum Pseudomonadota; class Gammaproteobacteria; order Pseudomonadales; family Pseudomonadaceae; genus Pseudomonas; species Pseudomonas sp. HY2-MNA-CIBAN-0224. The sequence goes on from NZ_JBEOPQ010000012.1 coordinate 87,384, forward strand.
ACCCGAGCTAGGACAGGACCCACATCAGGTCCTGCAACTGCCTGTCGAGCTGAACGGGAGCAACCTCTCAGCCGGGCAGCGCTTGCGTTTGCAACTGCTGCGTGGGGTATTTATGGCTCGTGCCCAGGATGGGACCCTAAGTATTGATCACGACTTGTCGGCGTTGGATGCTACGGCTGCGTTGGCAGTGAAAGACGCTTTGGAGCGCCTGCCTTGGATAAGCTTCAGCCCATCGGCCACAAGGGCGATAGCGCTGCGCGAAGGCCCGCTGGCCCAAGTCGGCGAGCGGATGGCTTCGCCAGTGCCTGCCAGAGACCCGCCGTCCGCCCGCTTCAGTCTCGCCGATCTGTTCAAGTACTGTGGCTGGGGTGTGTTGATGTTGTGGGTGCCGGCACTGATGATGAGCTATGCGGCCAACCTGACGCTGCCAGAGGCCGGTTATTCGCCGTGGCAGGTTCTGTTGTATGTCGTGGCCGGGGTAGGAGCAGGAATCGCGGGCGGGCTATTTATCGAGAATCTGTTGCGCAGCCGCTTTTCCCGCTTGTTCATCGTTGGCCTGCGAGACATCCGGGTCACCGGCCTGGCTGATGCGTTGCAGGTGGTTTCTCGCGATATCACCACTACATTCGAACGCATTGCCTGGTATGCCCACGACATTGCCTGGATCATCGCGTTGTTGCTGTGCAATGGCGTGGCCTTGTGGATGGGGTTTGGCCTGTTCGGCATCGCCGTGGCGCTACTGATCAGCGGTCTGCTGGCGGTGTTGTATCGTCTTTCGATCAACGAGCTGTATCGAACTCGAGTCGAGAGCGTGAAGGGATTCGACTCCCTTCTACGCTCGGCCCATGTGGCGTTTGCCATTTCCCGGGTCGCTGGCGTGGGTTTCGAACGCTTGGGCGACTGGCTGGCGCTGACCCAGCGGGACGCGATAGCTGATGGGCTGCAGCATTTCTACACTACCCGCATGCGCAGCGTGATCGCCCGCACCATCACTGCGGCCAGTTGCACCTTGCTCAGCGATCTGGTGATTGTCCTGGTGGCCCTGATGGGCAGTTTTTATCAGACCCGCGAATCGGCTTTTGTGCTCGCGGTCACGGCCTTGCTGCTGGTGCGTTCCGACCTGGCCAATGTGTTTCTAGCCATCACGGGGTTCAAATCGCAGTCGGTGTCGGTGGAGCGCCTGCAACATTTTGCCCGGCCTAAAAGCTCGGTGGCTGTTGTGATCGCCGGGCAGAGCCTGCGCATCGCGCCCTTTATCGCTCAACGCGCCTATCGCGCTCTGCACCTGGAACTGGGCCGGTTGTATTCGCTGTCTGGCCACTCCGGATCCGGCAAGAGCGAGTATCTCAAGGGCGTGGCGGGTATCACCGATGTGGTCATAGAAGAACCGGGCGCGACGCCGGACCTGACATCAACCCGCTATTACCTGGACAGCAATACCCTGGCGTTGCTCAGCGGTGCGCCCGGGGCAAGCAGATGGCTGGATACCTGGCTGAGCACATTGCCGAAGGAACGCCACCATCTTTTATTGCTGGATGAGCCGTTCAGCGCTTTGCCCTCCGAACAACTGGCCGAGCGTGTGCAGGCGCTGCATCGTTTCGTCGAGCGTAGCGGCAACACCTTGGTGTTGGTGGATCATCGTTGCCGACTGGAACATGACATCGAGCTCGGCGAGCTGGTCAGCGGCGACCGGCCCAGGAACGCGGTCTAAGTGACAGTTGCTGGTCGGGCCGTGACGATACGCAACTCCTATCAAACATGAAATAAGTGATTGATTCTAAAGGCCCTGTAGGAGCGAGCTTGCTCGCGATCTGTTGATCTTGATCTGGCTTTTGCTCTTGCTCTTGATCTAAGAGACCCCGTTAAACCACGCTGGCCGATCGCGGCGGCCCTCGGAACAAGGCCTGTGGTGAGGGCATGCCGAGCCACAGCGAGGCCCCGAGGGGTTGGGGCAAAAAGCGTTTGGCCACTTTGCGCTTTTCAAAGTGGCACGGCGTAAGGCCGGAACCCTAAGTGGCCGTTGCCGCAGCAACGGATATGTACAAAAAATCAAGGCCTCTCACCACGCCTCTCTCGAAGGAGAGGGAACCGATTGGGGGATGCTGAAGATACTCGCTGTCCTGTTTGCTGCGCGACAGCGCGGCGTCGAAGACGGGGCGGTCACTCTTAATGAATCACCAGCACGCCACCGGGCAAACGCGTCAGTCGGGTTGAAGTGACTTTATTCAGCGCCTCAACGATTGCCACGGGATTGTTCAGTTGGTAATTGCCGCTGACACGGTGTTTGGCCGCCGTTTCGTTGAACAACAGGATGGGCTGCGGGTAGTAACGCCCGAGGGTGTTCAGCACCTGCGCCAGTGGTTGGTCCTGAAATGACAGTCGGTCTTGCACCCAGGCCATTTGCCGTTCAGCCCCGTCGCTGTTGAGGTCTTGCAAATGACCGTTTTCGAACTGTTGCCAGTTGCCGGCCTGCAACAGGCTTTGCTCGCCGGCCTTGTCGGTAAAGCGCACCTTGCCTTCACGTACTGCGACAGTAACGTTCTCGCCCTGGAGGGCCACGCTGAATTGGGTGCCGACCACGGTGACGCGGGCGTCGGCGGCGTCGATTTCCAGCGGGCGCGATGGGTCATGGGAGGCTTCGATAAAAAACTCGCCCCGCAGTAAGCGGATGCGCCGGTGATCGGCGTTGATGTCGGTGCTGATGGCGCTGTTGCTGCCCAGCACAATCTGCGAGCCATCGCCCAGGGTAAGGTGTCTGACTTCTGCCACGGCAGTCATTTGATCGGCGCGCAGGTGCATCGGCAGGTCAGACAACCAGGCGCTGGTGAGCATGAGCAGTAGCATCGCAGCAGTGGCAAACGCCCACGCCTTGCGTGGTTTGTGGGGCGGGGCGGCGGGCAGGTCGAGATCCAGGTCAAGGCTGCGCAGCGCTTGTTCGAACTCATGGCTTTGCCACAGGTTTTCCAGGGTCTGGTAGGCGGCGCGGTGTTCGGGGTTTGCCATACGCCATTGTTCAAAGCGTTGACGCAAGGCGGGTTGCCGGGCCATTTCTTCGCGCTGGGCGAACCAGTCGGTTGCCTGACGTTGCACGTGCTCGCTGGGCACAACAGGGGCGGTGGGTGAGTCAGTCATGGGCGGCTTGCTTCTGGATGGCTTTGGCGCAGGCATTAAGCGCAGTACGCAAATCTTTTTCAACCGTACTGATCGAAACATCCAGGCGCTGGGCGATTTCTCCTTTGGACAAGTCCTGTAATCGGCTCAGCACCAGAATCTGTTGCTGGCGCTTGGGCAAGGTCTTGAGGGCAGCCTGAAACTGCTTCAGGGACTGCTGGCCTTGCAGCTGACTGTCCGGGCCGGGGGCGGTGGTGGCGATTTCGGTTAAATGGCGCTCATCGCTGACCTGGCATTCGAAGCGCCTTTTGCTGCGTAAGCTGCGCAGGTGATCGAAGGCCAGGTAGCGGGCGGTCTGATACAAAAAAGGGTGCAGAAACTCCACTGGGCGGGTTTTCAGCGCATGGGCCACTTTTACATAGGTTTCCTGCGCCAGGTCTTCTGCCAGGCTGGCGCAGCCCACCACCCGCGAGAGCATCCGCACCAGCGAAACCCGCTGGTTGATGAAAAGCTCGCTCAGTTTTTGCTGACTGTCCTCTGTACTCATGCTGAACCGCTCCCGCCATTCCCACGCAAATCCAGCGTGCTCGGGGAGCATTCTAATGAGAACCAGTATCATTTCCACATAATTTTTTATCAGCCCTCGCGGGTGGGCCTATCAGCGTTGGCAGAACCGAATGCGGTTGCCAAAAGGGTCGTGCACTTCCAGCACTTGGCCCCAGTCCTGTCGAACGATTTGCGGGCGCGCATATCCATAGTGTTTGGCTGCCAGCTCAGCGTGAAACAGCTCGATATTGTGCATCGGGACAAAGAGCGTCGAACCCGGGCTGGCATCGCCGTGATGTTCCGACAAATGCAGTTCAAGCCCGTTACGGCTGATGCCCAGGTACAACGGCATGCCAGGTTCAAAGCGATGCTCGAACTCCACGTCAAAGCCTAGAAACTCGAGATAAAACTCCCGGGCCTTGGCCTCGTCAAACATTCGCAAGATGGGAATGGGTTTTTCGAATTCGATTGAAAACATGCTGCCTCCTGTCACCGACATGTCTGGGTGCTCGCGCTGCCAAGCCTTGATACTCAAGAGAGACAAAAGGGCGGACAGCTTCAGCCAGCGCCGAGCATAACCAAGCGGGTGCAAAGGTGAAAGTTGCGTGTATCGGCTGGGCATTGCTTGCTGGTCCGATAACGGTTGGGCATGATCTTTAGCTCACCTTCAGGAAGGCTGCTTATGACCACCTCCGTTCTGCATTTGATGTGCGGCAAGATCGCTTCGGGCAAATCGACCCTGGCAAAGGCGTTGGTCGAAGAGCATGCGGCGATTTTGATTAGCGAAGATCGCTGGCTGGCGGCGCTTTACCCTGAGGAGATTCGTTCGGTAACCGATTACCTGCGCTGTGCCCGGCGCCTGCGTGACGTGTTACAGCCCTTGGTGATCGACCTGCTGGGTTCCGGTGTCAACGTGGTGCTGGATTTTCCGGCCAACACCATTGCCGACCGCCAATGGCTGCGGGCCTTGGCTGATCAGGCACAGGTTGCGCATTGTCTGCATTACCTGGATGTCGATGACGATACCTGCCGCGCCCGATTGCGCGCGCGCAACGCCAAGGGCGAGCATGAGTTTGCCGCCACCGATGCAGAGTTCGACTTGATCACCCGTTACTTCAAGGCCCCGGATGAGCAAGAAGGATTGACCGTCGTTAGACATAACGCCTAATCGCCCTGTAGTCGCTGACGAGGGACGAAGGCTGCGATCGGTCGAGCATCGGCCGTAAAAAGAGCCAAAGTCAAAAGATCGCGAGACAAGCTCGCTCCTACAGTTGGATCGCGTACAACCCGTAGCGAGGGTCAGGCCTCGTCAATATCCAGCGCTTCACCAGTCGCGTAGTAATGGCCACCGGCAATGTAGTGCAGGCTGCGCCAGGCCGGGTCGGCGGTTTCGAAGTGCCAATGGCCGTCGCTGAAAACGCGGGTGTCTGCCCAGGCACCGACCACTTCACCTATAAACAGGTCGTAGGCTGTCTGGTTGTGCGGTTCGGGGATCAGTTTGCAGGCTAGCCATGCCGAACACCCGGCTACGAACGGCTGGTCATGCCCTTCAATCGCAAACAGTTCAACACCGCTGTCGCTGAGTTTGTTCGGGTCGGTGTTGAGGCTCAAACTGCCGACTTTGCTGGTGAGTTCAATTTGTGCCACGGTCGGCACCTGAATCACGAACAAGCCGCTGTGCTCCACCAGTCCGCGGGTTTTTACGCTCTTGTCCAGCACCACGGTGAGCTTGGGCGGGGCAAAGTCCAGCGCACAGGCCCAGGAGGCCGCCATGACGTTTTGCACGCCAGTATGGCGCGCCGACACCAGAATGGTCGGCCCGTGGTTGATCAGTCGATAGGCTTTGTCCAGCGGGACGGCGGCAATGTGCTTGTCCATTCTTGCTCCTGAATAGAGGGCCGGGTAGGGAGCAGATAATGACTGATTTGTGCAAACCCGTCAGCGGGCTGGCGTTGACAGCGCCGCTGCGGGTCACACGTGCACGGTTGCAGGGGTATTACTTTTCCCACTCAGCCTTGGCAATCAGTAACCCGTGATTGCCCTTATAGGCGGCGCGTTCGGGTTGCTTCCAGCCTTCGAGCAGCGATTCGTCGAGTTTGTAAATTTCAACGCCCAACGGGCGGCAGACCTTGAGCGGGTCTTCTGCGTCCGGGCCCCACATGGGCAATGACAGGTCGCCGCCAGGGCAGGTCGACAGGGCGCACAGCACGTCAATTTCAGCGAAAAACTCCAGGTAATCACCCTGTTTTGCCGGGCATGCCTTCATAAAGTACATGTCGTCGTGGTTCAGGCCGGTGCACTGGAAGATGTTCAGCACGTCATGCACGTCGAGCTCGGTCAGGCCGTGGGGCAGGACTGCGCGGGTCAGGTTGGAGTGGCAGTGATGATGAAAGTCTTCGCCGGTGAGCATCTTGTTGACGTAAGGGTCGCAGCGGGTGCCGAGCAAGTCGTGCAGGCGGCCGCCGTGTTCATCAATGCCGTAATCGGCCAGGCTGTCGTCGGTGATGGTCACCAAAGGCCGCAAAAATGGCAGGTTCGACCACAGGCGGTCATAAGTAGTGACGTGCGCGCCCTGCAACTGGCGGGTACGGGCGGCCCACATGCGCTCGCGCGGGTCGTTGGCGTTCCAGATGTTGAAGTCGCCGACTTGCGGGCCTACCGGCGTGGTCACGCGAAACACATGGCCTGCGGGTACTTTCCAGGCGCGGCCGGTACGGATCGGCACTTCGAACTGTTCGATCAGGGTGCGTTTGTCGGCAGATTCACGCACGCGGTCATAGAAAGGCTTGTCGACTTGTAGCGCGGCACCTTTGCTGACTTGGTAGGCCGCTGGATAGTCCTTGTACATAGTGGGTCCTCTTCTCAGGGTTTGGGCGTGCTGGCCAGAATGTCCAACAGCACGGTTTCGGAGTCATTGAGGTAGCTGCTCATGGCTTCCTCGGCGGCTTTCTTGTTGCCTTCGGCGAGCAGGTCGTGGATCTGCCGGTCGCGTTCGAGCCACGGTTTCTGAAAGTTTTCTTCACTGGGAGCACTGGAAAACACCAGGCGCATTTGCGCCGCGACCTGGGTGAAAAACTCATCGAACAGCGGGCTGCGCAGCAAGCCGACGATGTGTTGGTGAAAGCGCAAGCTGTGGGTGCCGAAGGCTTGCCAGTTTTCCCGGTCCTGGGCCAGTTGTGCGGCTTCGATGGCTTCGAGCATCAGGTCGGACTGGTACTCGCGCAGCGGTTTACTGGCGGCAATGGCCTGTAGTTCGAGGGTGCGGCGCACATTGAAAATGTCGCGCACGTCGTCGATACCCATACGCCGTACCATCACGCCTTTATTGCGTACGTAGCTGGTCAGGCCTTCACGGCCCAACTGGTGCAGGGCTTCGCGCACGGTATTGCGTGAGGCGTTGTAGGCATTCACCAGTTCGCTCTCTGTCAGCGGCATGCCCGGCAGCAGGCGCCCGCCAATAATGTCTTCGCGTAATTCGATGGCGACCTGATCTGACAGGGACAGGCTTTTTTCCTTGGGTTGATTCACGCTGAGACTCCTTGGGCTCATGCAAGCTGTACGTCTTTGAGGAACTTGGTCATGCGTTCGCTACGCTGTTCGAGCATCTCGCGCGGTGCTGCGTCCTGGATGATCTGGCCGCCCTCCATAAACACCACGCGGTCCGAAAGCTTGAAGGCGAAGTTCATTTCGTGGGTGACGATGACCATGGTCATGCCTTCGCGGGCCAGCTCTTCGATGACCGCCAGTACGTCGCCGACCAGTTCCGGGTCGAGGGCCGAGGTCGGTTCGTCAAACAGCATCACCGAAGGGCGCATAGCCAATGCCCGGGCGATGGCCACCCGCTGTTGCTGGCCGCCAGACAGTTGATGCGGGTATTTGCCGGCGTGATCGAGCATGCCGACCTTTTTCAACAGGGCCAGACTCAGCAGGCGCAGTTCTTCACCCGCGCCGTGGGCGTGATAGACCGGGGCGAGCATCACGTTCTCCAGCACGGTCTTGTGGGCAAACAGGTTGAAGCCCTGGAACACCATGCCCACGCGCACAATGTTTTGCATGTGCACTTTGTGGCTGAGCGGGCCTTCCGGGCCTTGCGTGCCGCGCAGAAATGGCTGGCCTTGCAGGGTGATCTGACCATGGTCGAGGCTTTCGAGGCCATTCATGGTGCGGATCAGCGTGGTTTTGCCCGAGCCGGAAGGGCCGATGATCGACACCACTTCGCCCCAGCGCACATTCAGGTCCACGCCTTTGAGCACTTCCAGTTCGCCATACGACTTGCGCACGCTTTGCGCTTGCAGGGCGAATTCGCCAGGGGCAGCCTGATCGCTGTTACGCCGGGTCACCACTTGGCCCAGTTCAGCCGGGGCGATGGTTTTGGGTTTGCGGCGGGTCACGTCCAGATGGTTTTCCAGCAGGTGTAGCAGGCGGCTGAACACTGTGACGATAAGCACGTAATAGAACGCCACGGCCAGCATGGTCTCCATCACGAGGAAGTTCTGGGTGTAAAGCTGTTGGCCCACCAGAAGGATTTCTGACAGCGAAATCACCGACACCAGCGAGGTCAGTTTGACGATCGTGATGTATTCATTGGCCAGGGTGGGCAGCGCGACACGCAAGGCTTGAGGCACCACAATCAGGCGTTGAATGCCTTTATAGCCGACGCCCAGCGCCTTGCCGGCCTCCAGTTGACCTTTGACCACGGCCAGCAGCCCGCCACGGTGGATCTCGGCGATATACGCCGCTTCACTGAGCACCAGCGCGATAAGCCCGGCGCTGTAGGGGTTGGACAACACCACGCTGGTGGACGGAAACACCTGCGGCAGGTTATAGACAAAAATCAGCAGGACCAGCAGCGGCAGGCTGCGAAAGAACCAGATATACAGGCCCGCGGCATTGCGCAGCCAGCGGCGTTGCGACTGTCTGGCCAGAGCCAGAAAGAAGCCGAAGATGATCCCCAGCACCCAGGTTTCCAGGCTCAGTTCAACCACCGTCGCGACAGCCCGCCAGAAGTCACCGTTCCACAACAGGCCCAGGGTGTAGTGCCAATCGAATTGCATGAGCTTGCTCCGAATGTCTGTGATCGTTGCGCCGGTAGGGAAACACCGGGGAATCCGCTACCGGTTACGCCTCACGGGGTGTTTCAGTTGCCCAATGCCGTGCTGACTTCCTGAGTCGTGGGTTCAGCCAGGTTGTAGCGGGCGAGCAGTTGGCCGTAGCTGCCGTTCTGCTTGATCTGCGCGAGGGCTTCGGTCAGTTCTTCCAGCAGCGGCTGGTTGCCCTTGCGCACGGCCAGGCCAATGACCACCGGGTAAATCAGTTCGTTGGAGCTGATAACGGTTTTGCCCTGGAGTTTTTCGACGGTGATCTTGGCCACGGCCGGGTCTTCCATTTGCACATCGACCCCGCGCGACAGCAGGGCCTGGGTGGCTTCAGGCGAGGTCGGGAACTCGCGGGACTCAATTGCTGGCTTGCCATTGGGCAGGCAGTACTCGGCGGAAACCTGGTTGAGCTTGGGTACCCACGAGGCGCCTTTGATCGAGCCGACGCGCTTGCCGCACAAATCCTGGGGTTGCTGAGGCTTGAAGTCGCTGCCGCTGAGCACCATCAGCGATGAGCCGGTTTTCAGGTAGCTGACAAAGTCGACCTGCTTGGCGCGCTCCGGGGTGACGTAAAGCGCCGAGGCCACCACGTCGAAGCGCTGGGCGTTGACCCCGAGAATCAGGTTGGCGAAGCGAGTATCGAGAAAGCGCGGTTTCAGCCCCAATTGCTGGCCGAGCAACTGAATGAACTCCGGGTCGAACCCAGCGGGTTGTTTTTGATCCAGGTAGGTGTAAGGCGGGTAGGTCAGGTCGGAGCCGACCGACAGCTCCCCTTGTTTGAGCGTGCCTTTGACCTCTGCCGCCGATACCAGCGGCGCTAAACACGCAAGGGCGACTGTCAGCGCCAGGGTGTGCTTGGTGTTTTTGCTCATCAGACCTTTACGCATCTTCGTATCCTCGGTGGGTGACAGCAGTGCGGCAATGATTGTTCAACAATTTGTTATTTGTGAGTAAGCGTATTTCGTGCCAACTATTATTTTTGGCGTGCGAAAGAGCGCTTTAGAGTCAGATAAATGATTTTTTGAGGGGGGAAGGTGCGCCTAAGCGGTGCGATTTGTTACCGGGCGCCACGTTTTGGGGCGGGTGTGGGGGTAATAAATGTGTAGGAGCGAGCTTGCCTCGCGATCTTTTCAAAGATCAAAAGATCGCGAGGCAATCGAGCGTCGACCGG